>JAWOBQ010000034.1:0-8881 GCA_046484255.1 Bacteroidales bacterium
CCTGGTCATGGCTGGCGCCAGTCTCAAGGAACTGGGCTTCACCGAGGAAGTTGCCGTGCGCCACTACTCCGCCAAAGAGGCCGTCCTTCCCTTCGTGCGCTTCCGCGGCGTGGACATCATCCTGACCCCCGAGATGCGCTCGACCGGCGAGGTCATGGGCATCGACGCCGACCGCGGCATGGCCTACCTCAAGAGCCAGCTGGCCGCGGGCAACCCCCTGCCCGAAGGCGGCAACGTGTTCATCAGCGTCTGCGACCGCGACAAGGAGCAAACCGTCCCCCTCGCCCGTCAGCTCGCCGACCTGGGCTACACGCTCTACGCCACCCTCGGCACCGCCACAGTCCTGCGCGAAGCAGGCATCCGCGCACAGGCCATCTTCCGCATCTCCAAAGGACGGCCCAACGTCATCGACATGATCGAGGAAGGCAACGTCGGATGGATCATCAACACCCCCTCCGGCGGCACCCCACGCCGCGACGAAATCCGCATGCCCTATAGTCGTGAAGAGGCTACTCGTCTTGGTAATGATTATATTGGTGTAGAGCATCTTCTTTTAGGCATGTTGCGTCAGGGCGAGGGGAAAGCGGTTCAGCTGTTAACATTCATGGATATAAATATCAAGAACTTACGTGAAAAGATCGAAAACGCCATAAAAGAAAACAGTTTATCAGGCACTAAAAGCCGCACCCATATTCCTTTGGTAAAGCAGGCTGAGCGGGCATTAAAGGTTACATATCTTGAAGCTCAATCATTTAAAAGCAGTGAGATTGGCACCGAGCATTTATTGCTTGCCATTCTTCATGATCCGGACAATTTAGTCACAAAAACATTACATATGAAAGGATTGGATTACGAGACGTTGAAATATGAATTACAAACCGGCGAGCCGATGAAAGACGATGATATATCGGATTTTCGTTCCGAGATGCCGGGCAGCCCTCCCGGTGATGAATTTACCGGTGAAGGGGCTCCGCGGGGGGGTCAGCCGGGGAGGCCACAATCGGAAGGGAAGTCTAAAACTCCGGTATTGGATAATTTCGGGCGGGATCTTACCCGTGCGGCTGAAGAAGATAAGCTGGACCCGGTAGTGGGTCGTGAAAATGAACTGGAGCGGATATCGCAGATCCTCAGCCGTCGTAAGAAAAACAACCCCATTTTAATTGGCGAGCCGGGCGTGGGCAAATCGGCTATTGCAGAAGGTTTAGCTCTTCGTATCGTTCAGCGCAAAGTATCACGCGCTCTTTTCAATAAGCGCATAGTAACTTTGGATGTGGCTTCACTGGTAGCGGGCACAAAATACCGCGGACAGTTTGAAGAGCGAATGAAAGCGGTGTTAAACGAACTGGAAAAGAATCCGGAGATCATAATCTTTATTGATGAATTGCACACTATAGTGGGGGCCGGCGGAGCTACAGGGTCGCTGGATGCTTCCAATATGTTCAAGCCTGCATTGGCCCGGGGTGATTTTCAATGCATTGGTGCCACTACGCTGGATGAGTACCGGCAAAATATTGAAAAAGACGGTGCCCTGGAGAGGCGATTCCAAAAAGTGTTGATCGAGCCTACTTCCGCAGAGGAGACAAAAACGATATTGCATAATATTAAAGATCGTTATGAGGACCATCATTTGGTCAAATATACCGGGGAAGCTATAGATGCTTGTGTCAAATTGACGGAACGTTATGTCAGCGACCGCTTTTTACCGGATAAGGCGATCGATGCCATGGATGAAGCCGGGGCGCGTGTGCATATTACGAACATCAATGTGCCGCAAGAGATCCTGGATATTGAAGAAAAAATTGAAGAGATCAAAGAAAACAAGACCGCTGCCATCAAGGCTCAGAAATATGAAGAGGCAGCCCGTTTTCGTGATATGGAGCATAATATGCAGAATGAGCTGGATACCGCCAAGCGGAAATGGGAAGAGGAGACACAATTACATCGGGAAACCGTAACAGCTGACAATGTTGCGGAAATTGTTGCCATGATGACGGGCGTGCCGGCAAGGAGAATACAACAGGATGAAAGCCGGCGCCTGGTAAATATGAATGAAGATATTCAAAAACAGGTTGTCGGACAAGACGATGCAGTAGAAAAAGTAGTTAAATCCATTCGCCGTAACCGGGCTGGGTTGAAAGACCCTAATAAGCCTATAGGTTCTTTTATTTTCCTGGGGCCAACCGGCGTTGGTAAAACACACCTGGCCAAAGTGCTTTCTCACCAGTTATTTGACAGTGAAGATGCACTGATACGGGTAGATATGAGCGAATATATGGAAAAATTTGCCGTCTCACGCCTCGTAGGAGCGCCTCCGGGATATGTGGGCTATGAAGAGGGCGGTCAGTTGTCGGAAAAAGTGCGCCGAAAACCCTATTCCGTGATCTTGCTGGACGAGATTGAAAAGGCTCATCCTGATGTTTTTCATATGTTACTTCAGGTGCTGGATGACGGAATTCTGACCGACAGTTACGGTAGGAAAATTGATTTTAAAAACACGATTATAATCATGACTTCCAATATCGGCACCCGTCAGCTAAAAGACTTTGGTGCCGGTGTGGGGTTCAGCACCAGCGCACGAACAGCATCATCAGCGGAAACCGCGCGTAGCGTTATTGAAAATGCGCTGAAAAAAGCCTTTGCCCCGGAATTCCTTAACAGGGTGGACGACGTGGTTACGTTCAATCCCCTGGAGCGGGAGCATATCCATAAAATTATTGATATCGAACTCGTTCACCTCTATAAACGGATAAGCGATCTGGGATATAATATCAAGCTTACGGAAAAAGCGAAGGATTATATTGTCGAAAAAGGCTGGGACTCCATGTATGGCGCCAGGCCCCTTAAACGGGCCATCCAAAAGTATATCGAAGACCCCCTCGCTGAAGAGATCATATCCGGAAAACTGCAGGAAGGGGATGTCATAACGGTGGGCATGGATCCAAATAATAAAAATATTAAGATCACAAATAAAAGGCCCAAAAAAGAAGTGGAAAAATCCGGATCGGAATCCGGAAACGGGCATAATAAAAAATAAAACTTCATGCCTTTTTGACCGGATCCATTAAACGAATATTGAGTTCGGGTGAAAGCGTCCTAATGTGACCTTTTTAAACTGAACGCATAGATACAATATGGCTTAAAAAATATTTTAGCCAGAAAAATGGGTGGCTTTACTTTTTAAAGTCACCCATTTCCCGTAATCCGACATTATTGATATAGCTGTAATGCTGAATATTTTGTGCACGGCCTTTATGGATGAACAATGCGGCTGCCCGGGCATATGATTCATCACGGTTGGCATCCTGCAGCAACAAATATCCGGTAATGATATTACCGGCCATTTCGACCAATCTGCGCGCGTGGAATTCCCAATATTCGTCATCCTCAAAACTGCGGACTTTATTGACTGCTTTTTCAAACTGGGTTTTCATTTTACGCAGCATTTTTTGCGGATACTCCAATTCCGGTTTCATTTCAAGCTGGCAGAATTCATTAATTGCGTTCAGGTAGGTTCCATTACTTACTCCCCGGATTGCTGCCACCACCTGCAGTTGTGATGTTCCTTCATAGATATTTGTGATCCGTGCGTCGCGGTAAAGGCGTTCAATGGGATAATCTTTCATATATCCGCTACCGCCATGCACCTGCAATGAATCATAAGCGATCTGATTGGCATATTCACTGGCGAAGAGTTTTGTAAGTGGTGTAAAAACATCGGCCAGGCGCTGGTATTTTTTCATTTCTTTGCGTTCGGCTTTTTCCAGCTTACGGTCTTCTCCAATAAACATATAGGTTTTATACATATCCACATAGCGGCTGGTTTCATAAAGAAGTGAACGTATTGCACTGGTTTTTACTTCCATATCTGTAAGCATCTCATAAACGGCGGGGAACTTTATGATGGCTTTTCCAAACTGCTCTCTTTCTTTCGCATAGGTCAGTGCTTCACGGTAAGCGGCTTCAGCAATCCCTACCGATTGTGCCCCTACTCCGAGTCGTGCAGAGTTCATCAGCGACATCACATATTTAATAAGGCCTAATTTCCGGTTACCGATCAGCCTGGCCGGGGCATCTTTAAATACAAGCTCGCAGGTTGGAGAGCCTTTAATCCCTAATTTATTTTCTACACGCCGGACAATCATGCCGTCATGTTTTTTATCATACAAAAACAACGACAATCCGCGTCCATCTTTCGTTCCTTCTTCAGAACGAGCCAGTACCAGCGAAACATCGGCATCGCCATTGGTAATAAAGCGCTTTACACCATTGAGCAACCAGGTTTCCCGTTTTTCATCATAATGGGCTTTCAACTGAACTGCCTGCAAGTCGGAACCTGCGTCGGGCTCTGTCAGATCCATAGCTGCAGTTATCCCTTCCCGGTTGAAACGGGGTAGCACTTCCTCTTTGATCGGTTCATCGGCAAACTCATGGATGGTCTCTGCACAGTCCTGCAAACCCCAGATATTGGCAAAGCCTGCATCGGCACGGGAGATGATCTCTGCCGACATCACATAAGGAACAATGGGAAAATTAAGGCCTTCATATTTACGGGGAAGCGAAAGCCCAAAAAGATTTGCCTGTTTTAGCTTTTCGATATTCTCTGCAGTGCCTTTGGCATATACCACACGGTTGTTAACGACTTTTGAAGGGTTTTCATCTACCTCTTCAGCATTATCAGCGATAGTATTTCCGGCGATCTCTCCGATGATCTCCAATATCTTTTGGTAATTATCCTGGGCATCTTCATGATCTGAAGGCGCATCATCGTGAGCGCCAAAATCTTCAAAATGATTTTCTTTCAGCTCTATGATCCTTTTCATCAGCGGATGGTTCAGCTGAAATTGCAGCTGCTTATTATCTGTAAAAAAATTAGCCATTTTTTTCTTTGATTTTCGTGGTTTATTTGGCGTGTTTCTGGTAATATTTGATCATTTTGGGAATTACCTCTTCCACTTTCCCATGGATGGCATAATCCGCAATGGAATTTATAGGTGCTTCCGGGTCGGTATTTATGGCGATGATCTTAGCACTATGCTCCATTCCGGCCCTATGCTGGACAGCACCGGATATCCCGCAGGCAATATAAAGTTTGGGGCGCACGGTCACCCCTGTTTGTCCTACCTGCCTTTCATGCTCCACAAACCCGGCATCCACGGCCGCCCTGGATCCTCCAACCTCACCGCCCAGAACATCAGCCAGTTCGTAAAGATACTTAAAGTTTTCCTTTGAGCCTACGCCATAACCACCGCTAACAATGATCTGCGAAGCGGTCATATTTACTTTTTTGGGTTCAATATGGCGTTCTATGATATCAATGATAAAGTCATCTTGCTGAATATATGATTGTACATCCAGGGTTTTCACTTTCGGATCGCGGGGGTTTTTCACTTTCTGAAGTTTCATCACTCCTTCCCTGACAGTAGCCATCTGTGGTTTTGTTTCAGGGTTGATAATGGTAGCAATGATATTCCCTCCAAAAGCCGGTCTGATCTGGTAAAGCAAGTCTTTATAGGAGATATTATTTTTCTTATCGTGATGCTCTCCAATAACCAGGCTGGTACAATCGGCCGTTAAACCGCATTTAAGCTCTGAGGCTACACGCGGCGCCAGGTCTCGCCCTACAGGGGTAGCGCCGAATAATGCGATCTGGGGTTTTTGTTCCCGGCAGATCCCGGAAATTATGGCTGAATGCGGCAAAGTAGTGTATGGAAACAGCTGCTCATCGGCAGCCAGATATAGTATATCCACCCCATATGGTTTTACTTCTTCAGCACAGCCTGACACATCTTTTGCCAGAGCAGCAGCTTCCAGCTTAACCCCCAGCTGGTCGGCTAATTGCCGCCCTTTTGTTAATAACTGAAGGCTTACATCGGCCACATTGCCTTCTTCTGATATTTCGCAGTATACAAATATATTATCCACAATCGTAAGTTTTTTTGTTTACCCAATAACATGACTTGTGATCAAGTCTTTCATTAATTTATCGATCTCTTCATCCGCATCCGTGATCGTAACGGAATCTTTTTGTTTAAAAACCACATTTTCAATTTTCTTGACCTTTGTGGGCGAGCCGGATAAGCCCAGGTTTTTCTCTTCTACTTCCAGGTCATCGGCAGTCCATTCAGCAATTTCCAGGTAGGGTCTGTCATTATACATTTCCGTATAATCTTTCACTTCATTTTGCAGTTCAGAGAGGGTACGCGCGTGCTTGAACTTCAGCAGGCGTTTGGCATTCCGTGGCCGGCAGGGGTCGGCAGAGGAGTGGGCGGTTATCACGATAGGCATATTTACTTCGACTACCTCTATTCCCCTGTCCAGGCGGCGTTTTATGCGGATATTATCATCACTGATCTTCAGAACTTTTTCCGCATAGGTAACCTGAGGGATGCCAAGTTTTTCAGCGACCTGTGGCCCTACCTGTGCGGTATCTCCATCAATGGCCTGGCGGCCGGCTATCAGCAGGCTAAAAGGCATTAGCTTGCGGGCTGCAGCCGCCAGCGTATAAGAGGTAGCCAGTGTATCCGAACCTGCAAATTTACGATCGGTGAGCAAATAACCTTTATCTGCCCCACGATACATGGATTCCCGGATAATATCCGCAGCCCGGGGCGGCCCCATGGTCATAGTAATGACTTCCGCATCATCCCGGCTGTCTTTGATCGTTAAAGCCATTTCAAGGGCATGCATATCCTCGGGGTTGAAGATCGCTGGCAATACCCCCCGGTTCACCGTCCCGTCGGCTTTCATTGCATCCTCACCCACATTCCGGGTGTCCGGAACTTGTTTTACTAATACTAAAATCCTAAAACTCATATGTTTGTTTTCCGTAAATGATTTTATCTTCTGTTATTTTCCCTTTCCGGGTGCGCAAATATAGGAAAATGTTCTTTATTACAGGCTATGGAAATATGGATTTTTCCATGGAGCGAAAGCAATATAAAACCGCCGGGCGTATAACTGGGATATTCAAATGAAATTCAAAATTCGAAAATCAAATGTGACTTTTTTAGACCGGCCTCAGCATTTATTAGAATAGAGCCAAAAGAATATTGAATTATGGTATTCCGTTCTATGATTATGGTCGCTGGCCTCTGGTTTTTTCATTCCGGATGCCTGGATCAACCGGCCGGCGAGTCTTTAGGAGAAAAAAAACAAGTATGAACGACCAACCCTCTTACATTGAATTGCAAAAACAAGGGGAATTGCAAAAACGGGGGCAGGAATTATGGGATCGGATGGAAAGCTGTGATCTTTGCCCCAGAAGCTGCAATTCCTGGCGTCTGGACGGGCAGCGCGGATTTTGCAATGCCAGTGACAATTTGGAAATTGCTTCTTACGGGCCGCATTTCGGCTTTTTAAGGCCAAAGGCTATCCAAAAATCGATCGCCGTATTACTCCTGAGGAATATCAGCAAGCCCTGAGCACAGCCCGGGAGGCAGGCTTAACAAATGTGCATGCACAGCAGTAAAATGGCTCAGAAACAGGGTATAAAACACCGCCTATAATTGTAACTTCCTTTTTGCTTTTTTGATCTTTTTATCAATGGCAGCTCCCTTATGTTGCTTTTTGGTTTTGCGAATGTCGCCCAGTAAAAATGCATAAGGCTGCATGCCTTCGATCTCATCAAAAACAACTTTTAAAATAGCCATACCCGGAATAAAAAGGATCATTCCGGCAAGCCCCCAGATATGATTGCCTATAAATAAAGCCAGAATAGTCATCAAAGGGTTCATGGATACTTTCCCGCCTACGATCTTTGGTGTAAAGAGATTGCTTTCAAGCAGCTGAATAATATAAAAAGATAAAAACACCCCAACCGGATACCACAGCGAGTCTGTGGATAATAAGGCATATAAAATAGGAAATACAGCCCCAATAAACGGGCCTATAAAAGGAATAATATTTAAAATAGAGGCAAAAGAAGCAAATAACAATGCATGTTCAATTCCCAGGCTATACAAGGCAATAGAGCTTAACACAAACAAAATACAGATCACAAAAAACATCCCTACAATATAGTTTTGAACTACATTCTTCACATTCGAAGCTATTTTGGATGTTTTCCGGCGATTATCCTTGCCGAAAGCCTGTAAAATAAATTCCATAAGAAAGTTCCTGAAGTAGAGTAAGAAAATAATATATACCGGGACCATAAAGGCCAGTGTCAAAGTGGTAGCCGTGGCGATTATCCCACCCGTGAGCATAGCCATATTCTCATAAATATATTGAAAAACAGCCCCTTGCATATTATCCAGCGAAATAGGTACAGAGCCTTCAATATGCTCGGACAGGAATTCATTAATCAGCACTAGTAATTCACTGACACGATCCTCCAGCAAATTCAGTTCGCCTGAAAAACCAAGCAATTGGTTATAAAAGAAAATACCCAAACCGGTTAAAAATGCCAGCAAAGCAATGACACTGATAAATACGGATAAAAGCGAAGGCAATCCTTTACGATCCAGCCAGGTGGTTAACGGACTGATCAGGATCGCCAGCAGTAGAGCGATCAATAGAGGGACCAAAACCATTTTCCCCTCAACCATGATGATTACACTCAAGACAATAACCAGTAATGTTATTACAAGCTTTACATACCCCGGAACTTTTACGTCCATATACTTTTTGAAATTTAAATTAACGAAACCCTGATTTTCATCAACCACAAAGGTAGATAAATAACGCCTCCACTTTAAAAAAAAAAATGAAATTTTTCTTTAGCCTGCATGAGTCCGGTCTAAAAACACTAAATTTATCACAGCCGCTAAAAATCAGCTTTGCTTAGTGCTTTTTATCAGCGGCTTCTCCCTTTAGGGTTCGGGGTAAAAAGCCGGTAAAAATAAATGTACATTTTATAGACCGGACTCATTCAATATTCGGC
>JAWOBQ010000064.1:0-8636 GCA_046484255.1 Bacteroidales bacterium
TTTTATTTTTTGAATAAATGGTATCATTTTTTTTACGATAGGTGGTATCATTTAGGGACGGTGTTAAAACATAAACAACAGAAAATAAGCATTTTATTAAAATTTAAACATATAAAACATAAACAATTAAAAATAAGTAATCTATAAATTTTTAAACATATGAAGGTATATCAAACGAAAGAGATTCGCAACCTTGCATTGGTAGGGAGTGCCAAATCCGGAAAAACTACATTTACGGAAAGCATGCTTTATCATGGCAAGGTTATCCACCGTAAAGGAAGTGTAGAGGGCAAGAACACCGCATCGGACTATCGTCCTATAGAGCTGGAAAAAGGCAACAGCATTGTAACCAGCGTATTACATAGCACCTATAACAATTGTAAGATCAATATTCTGGATACGCCGGGTTCCTCTGACTATGTGGGAGAAGTGATTACATCACTTTATGCGGCAGATATAGCAGCGATGAATGTAAATGCTGCCAGTGGCGTTGAAGTAGGGAATGAAATTGCCTGGCGCTATGCCAGCCAGTCAGATATTCCAATGATGTTTATTGCCAACTTTATGGACAATGAAAACGTAAAGTTTGACGAATTAATTCAGCAGCTCAGGACCTTTTTTGATGAAAAAATAATTCCTGCTCAATACCCTGTAGAAACAGGCCCAGGCTTTAATGCTATAGTCGATTTAGTGCTAAACAAGATGCTCAAGTTTGATGAAAACGGCAAATTTGAAGTACTTGATATCCCGGAAGATGAAAAGGCCCGTGCCGAAGAGATGCAACTTAACCTTATGGAAGCGGCGGCAGAGGGCTCTGAAGAGCTGATGGAAAAATACTTTGAAACTGAAACGCTAAGTCTTGAAGAAATGCGACAGGGATTAAATCTGGGGCTTCGCAACCGAGCCGTATTCCCTTTATTTATCGCTTCAGCCAAAAAAGACATTGGCGTTAGCCGTATCATGGAATTCATTACCACATCGGCTCCTTCACCCGATCAAACCACCCCTGTAAAAACCAAATCCGGGGATGAACTTACCTATAATCCCGATGATGCATTTACGGCACAGATCTTTAAGACTTCCATTGAAACGCATCTCGGAGAGGTCGCTTATATGAAAATCTTCTCCGGAAAGATCAAGGAAGGCAAAGATGTGATCAATGGGCGAAGCGGTAACAAGGAACGTATCACGCAGTTGTATGTGATGGCAGGCAAAAACCGGGAAAAAGTTGAAGAAGCTGTTGCCGGTGATATTATAGCTACCATCAAGCTTAAAGACAGCAAAATAAATGTTACGCTTAACGAGCCTACGGTGAGTGACCGAGAGGTAGAACCGCTTTCGTTCCCAAATCCGCTATATACTACTGCTATTAAAGCTAAAAACAGCTCGGACGATGAAAAAATGGGGACATTTCTAAATGATATAGTAAATATGGATCCCTCCTTAGATCTGGAATATTCAAAAGAACTAAGGCAAATCATCCTGAGAGGCATGGGGGAACAACATATTAATAATGTCCGCTGGATTTTTGAAAATGTGCATAATATTGAAGTTGACCTTTACACAGCAAAAATTCCGTACCGTGAGACCATCACAAAACCGGCCAAATCGAGCTACCGCCACAAAAAACAATCAGGAGGGGCCGGGCAATTCGGGGAAGTGTACATTATGATCGAGCCTTATTATGAAGGCAAAGAACCGCAAAAAGAATTTCCCATACGAAACAGCGAAGACCACGACCTGAAATGGGGAGGAAAACTTATCTTTAACAATTGTATTGTCGGAGGATCCATCGACACCAAATTTATGCCGGCTATCCTTAAAGGTATTATGGAAAAAATAGAGATCGGCCCCCTTACCGGTTCATATGCCCGCGATATCGTGGTGAATGTATATGACGGAAAAATGCACCCGGTGGATTCGAACGAGATTTCCTTTAAAACGGCCGGACGCATGTCGTTTAGTGATGCCTTTAAAAAAGCAGGCCCTAAAATTTTGGAACCCATTTATGATATGCTTGTCATTGTTCCGGAAGAAAATATGGGCGACGTCATGACTGACCTGCAAGGCAGAAGGGCAATTATTATGGGAATGGAAGGCGAAGGCATCTATCAGCGAATTAAAGCTAAAGTTCCTTTGGCCGAAGTAGCTAAATATTCAACAGCCTTAAACTCACTGACCAGCGGAAGAGCATTTTACACCCTGGACTTTGCGGAATATAGCCCGGTACCATCCGATATACAAGAAAAACTGCTTAAAGAATATGAGGAAAGCCAGAAAGAAGAATAACGAAATCCTGTTATACTAAAAAAGGGGCCTTTCAGCCCCTTTCTTTTCATGGGTATTTTAATAATCGCATATAGTGAAACTATACGCTATTTTTAAGACACGTTAAAAAAATCATTAGTTGCCTGGCCTGTAAAATATTTTTATGTGTTTAAATTTTGAGTCCGGTCTAAAAAGGTCACATTTAATTTTTACCGGCTTTTTACCCCAAACCCTAAAGGGTGAAGCCGCTGAAAATCAGACTCCCTTTAGGGATGGGGTAAAGCTGATTTTTAGCGGCTGGGATACATTTAATGTTTTTAGACCGGACTCTTTTATGTAAACCGAATTATGGACAAGTCACTTTTAAGTCGCTTCGTTCACCTCATCGCATTTAAACATCCCCCTGTTTATCAGAAATTTTGTCGGGGAATTTTTATATTCCCTTTGGGGAACGGTCTTAAAGGTGATTTTTCGGTTTCCGCAATGGTGAAAAATTTTTATCCCGTCCTCATTCTTTTTTTCTGTCCCGGGAACTATGATTTTTATTATTTTTGCGACCGAAGTTCATGGCCCGGTAGCTCAATTGGATAGAGCGTCAGATTCCGGTTCTGAAGGTTGGGGGTTCGATTCCTCTCCGGGTCACTTTTTCAGTTTTAAATAAGCCATTTCAGCCGCTTTCATCAGCGGATATGCCGCCGGAGACCCTGTAAGCATGGGATGCGTCCCGATTTGAGCCGTGATCAGGGTTTGGATCGTTGTTCGGCTTTGGATAATAAAACCCAGTAAATTGGTTAATTCACCAACGCTTTCTCCGCCTATCGCTTCCCCACCAATTATCACACCGGAATCGCGGGACAAAATAAGCTTCACAGCTTGCTTATGCATATGGGGTAGTTTCCCCGGATGCCGGTCTATCCCTTCAAAATAACCGGTTACAATATCAAAACCTTCGTTTTGGGCTTCTTCTTCTGTTACCCCGGCTGTTCCTAATGCGGTATCTCCTATTGCCGTAGAGTATATGGCTATTGTTCCACTGAATGTTTTTACAGCTGAAAGCCTGAAAAGATTCATGCCGGCAATACGACCTTCGGCACATGCGGTAGATGCCAACATAATATTACTCAGTTTCCGGGTGACAAAGTGCCTTTTCTCAGCACAATCGCCAACAGCAATAATTGAAGGATCGTTCGTACGCATATATTCATCTACGCTGATCGAATTGTTATCGGCTAATTTAATGCCGCTTTGCCCGGCAATTTCCGAATTTGCTTCATAACCCATGGCAAGTACAACAGCCTCCGTATCTATGATAGTACCATCTTGCAGTTTAACGGCACTGACTTTTCCGTTTTGGCCTTGTATTTCGGATACTCCCGTGCCTGTATATACCCTGACCCCATGAGCTTTTAGCTTATCCTCTGCCTGGACTGCAATTTCCTGGTCGAATGCAACACCCAATATCGTTGGAAGTTTTTCTACTAAGATTACTTCTTTGCCGTCTTTGATAAATTCATCCGACATTTCAACACCAATAAATCCGGCCCCAATGGTAACAAGCTTTTTCACATTTTTTAGCTGACTTTTCATCGTATCGAGATAGACCTTATTTTTAGGAATTGTAAATACATTTTCCAGGTCTGTCCCTTTAAGCCATGAAGGAATTTTTGGTCTCGAGCCCGTAGCAAGTACGAGTTTATCATACGTGATCTCTTCGCCATCATCGAGTGTAACGATTTTTTCGTCCCGCTTTATCGTTTTAACCACCCCGGTTTGATAGCGTATGCCTAATTTATCATACATGGCATCTGCCGGCATAACATTCTGATCGCTGGAATCCAGTGACCCAAAAATATAAGGTATCCCACAAGGTACCATTACTTCTTTTTCCTTACGAAGCAATAAAAAATCCTTATCCGGATAATTGCTTTTCCCTGAATTAGCCGTTGCCAGTCCTGCAGCGCTGCCTCCGATTATTAATACATCTGTCTTGTGCATGTCGAAATATTTTATGAGTTTCTTAAATCTTTTTGACTGTTAAAGAGCAAATTAATTTGATCCTTTATTTTTTGTATTGAACATTGGTGCAAAATTAATATTTTTATTGATTATGTGCAACAAATAAGATAATTTGGGGATACTATAGAATGGGGATGCCAAATATCTCATAAAGAACGGTATATTAGAGCTTAATAAATTTTTATTATATAAAAAGCCCCGCTTTTCAGCAGGGCTCATTCCTATAGGATGAAAACATATTAGTCTATTTTCGTCATAATGCCATCCGGCACGGCATCTTTATGTACCATATACGACAAGGTTTTATATTTCACATAAGCTTCGGAGGCATAAAAATAACCATCATAGATATGGCCACCGTTATTCCAGGAGTTTTTTACTTTGTAATATTTATTTCCTTCTTTATCTTCAGCAATGCCAACGATTTGCATCCCGTGATCGTCGGTAGTCGAGTAATTATCAAATGCTTTTTGACGTTTCTTCTGGGTTATTTCTTTTTCAGAAACCGGAGCATCAAAGGAATACAAGTCTTTTTTCTTTTCGTCCTCAGACAATTCTTCCCATTTGTCTTTTTCCGTACCACTGAGGTCTTTTTTTTCTTCATCGGGTACAATGGCGACTCCATTTTTCCATGAAAACCCGTCTTCACTAACATCCGCAGCCCAGGCTATGGAATATCCATTTTTCAAGGCATTATCAAAAGTCATTATCATTTCCTGCAGCGGGACATTCCATACGTGTCCCCAGGTCCAGTTATCCGGCACTTCAAGGATAAATTCTTCATAAAAAGGATGGTGAGTGAATGAAGAGAACATCCGGTAATCGTCATAATCGATGCCAACCACTTCTTTGGCAAAAGATTGGGGCGTATAGGTTTTGCCTTTATATTCAAAGTTTTCCGGCACTTTCCCTAAATAAGCATCCAGAATCCCCTGATATCCTTCAAACCAGGCTGTGGAAAGTGTTGGATTTTTCTTTTTAATTATAGCATCCAAATATTCTTTCAGGGCGATATCCATTTCAAAGTGGGTATGCTTTTCCGTCCCATAATCCAGGCCGGGATAAGCCTCTTCCGGCATCATTCCGTATGTTTCCAGAACCTCAAAATTATCATTGATCGCTCCACCGGCGCTGAATTTCATCTTCCCATGCATACGCACATATACTTCGGCTTTTTCTTCATAGGCTCTGCGGACAACGAACATCTCAGATAAGTCCACGGGATCTTTACCCTGACGGATCATTTCACTTTCCATAAACGCTAAAGCCGAATAACTCCAGCAGGTCCCGGAACGATGCTGGTCTTTAATGTTTGTCGCTTCCACTACATGTTGGTCCTCAAACTGAAAACCATCTTCCTCATCCTGAGCTGTCGCATTACAAAACAATCCGACAATCGCCGTTAAGAAAAATACTTTTTTCATAATTTTACGTTTTTTGCTTGATCTCAATTTTTAAATAATTGATGTATATTTGTTTTACAAATTTCAATTCTAATTGCCTCCTGACAGCATCATTGGCTTTCATTGTTTTTCCACATTTTTTGTATGCCTTCTCAGCGCTCACGACCGGAATTAGCCGCAGAAAAGCGCGAAAAGACAGGAAAAAACAACAATTGCAATCCTGATCATACGCGTTTCTTGCCCCGTCCAAAAGCACAGAAATCAACTATGCGAAAATCAATTGCAAACTTACGAAAAATAAAGAATACGGCAAAAAGCCGCTGAAAAAATATATCGCAGTGAGCCTCTGTACGCATATAAATTTTTGTAGTTTTGGATTCCATATTGAAACCAGGAACAGATCATGACCGAACAGTTAATCCAAAACGTATCAAGCGAAGCCATTCAAAAGTTTTTTCATCATAAAATTAGCGGCTTCCGGCCTGAAAGGGAATCATTTGATTATTCGGAAATAGTAGAAAAATTTGAAGAATTCTATGATCTGACAAAATTAGGCGAAGCCCATTTCCCTGATGCTGAAGAGCTATTGGTTTTTTCCTGTCGTTTTGATGGTGAACTCACTGCACGATCTTCTAAAAAGAAACAATTTGACATTGCTAAGAAAGCGTTGAAAGAGGATTTTAAAGATGGAGCTATCTTTGTCTTTTATGATGATACCGGCAAATTTCGTTTTAGCTTTATCAGGAAAAATTACGGGAACAAAGAGCAAAAGTTCACGCCCTGGAGGCGTTATACATATTTTGTCGATCCGTCCAAAAATAACAAAACGTTTAAAAGGAGAATCGGGGATAACTCATTTACTTCACTTGAAACTATACAGGATGCATTCAGCGTTGAGCCCCTTTCCAAAGAATTTTATCAACAACTAAGTCAATGGTACTTTGATTCTCTCAGCCAGGTTCGATTTCCAAATGATACAGGAGAAGATCAACATAGTCTTCATATGAATGCTATGATACGATTGATTACGAGAATCATTTTTGTTTGGTTCATGAAAGAAAAAAAGCTTATTCCTGATGATTTTTTTGATAAACGCGAGATTGATAAACTGATCAATTTCAGGGATAAAACCGGAAGCACATACTATAAAGCCATTTTACAAAATCTGTTTTTTGCTACACTAAATACACCCAGGGAAAAAGGAAGAAAATTTGTAAACCGGCAATATGGAGTGCAGGGTTTTTATCGCTATGAGCGGTTTATTGAAAACAAGGAACGTTTCCTGGAATTAATGGAAAACATTCCTTTCCTCAACGGTGGATTGTTTGAAAATCTGGATGTTATCAAACCCGAAGAAGATGTTTTTAAACGCATAGATTGTTTTTCTGACCGGCGGGATAACGAAACCAGATTAACCGTTCCTGACAAACTCTTTTTTGGTACATATACTTCTGATTTAACGGATTACCTTGGTGAGGGATATGATAATGTTAAGATTACAGGTTTAATTGAACTGTTACAGCAATATGATTTTACGATTGATGAAAATACGCCGTATGATCAGGATGTAGCCCTTGACCCTGAGTTATTAGGACTGGTATTTGAGAATTTACTGGCCAGCTATAATCCGGAAACTAAGAGTACTGCCCGGAAAGACTCCGGCTCTTTCTATACCCCACGTGAAGTGGTTGACTTCATGGTGGAGGAAAGTCTTGTTCAGCAAGTAGTTGATAAAACAAAGCTCCCAAAAAATGAAATCAAGTTGTTGTTTAAGAATAATGATGATCAGCCTTTTGATAAACATGAAGAAAAGAAATTAATTGTTGACACCCTGAGTGAACTGAAGGTTCTTGATCCGGCTTGCGGTTCAGGCGCTTTTCCAATGGGCGCGCTTCAAAAACTGGTACATGTTTTGGGTAAAGTGGACGTAGATAATACCCTTTGGTACGAAAAACAAAAACACATAGCCATCGCTGATACGCAAAAAGCATATGATATTGGCGAACACGAAGAACGCAAGCTGCGCCTTGAAATTATTGAAGAAGCTTTTGAGAAAGGGCTGAACGATCCTGATTATGCCCGAAAACTTTACGTTATTGAAAACGGCTTATATGGTGTTGACATCCAACCCATTGCTATTCAAATCGCCAAATTGCGCTTTTTCATTTCATTACTGGTTGACCAAAAAATAACTGCTGATCGCGAGAATTTTGGTGTCATTGCCTTACCCAACCTGGAAACGAAGTTTGTGGCCGCCAATAGCTTAATTCATTTGCCCGGGACTACTGAAAACACCCAAATCCAGATCAAAGACCTGGAAATTGAAAAGAAGGAAATTGAACTGAGGCAAGTCCGCCACGAATTGTTCATGGCGAGAACCCCCAAAACCAAAGAGAAAAAGCGGACACGTCATAAGGAAATCCAACAGGAAATTGGCGATATCTTAATCAAGAATGGTTTTCCCAGCGCTATGGCCGAAGCGATAAAAGACTGGAAGGCGTTCAATCCCAATAATAAAGCCGATTGGTTTGACCCGGAATGGATGTTTGCCACTAAAAAGTTCGATGTGGTTATTGGCAATCCACCTTACATTCAGTTGCAAAAAGCGCTGCCCGGAAAAGAAAATATTAAATATGCTGATGTCTATAAAAATGAAAGTTATAAAACCTTTGAACGCACAGGTGATATCTATGCGCTGTTTTACGAACAAGGACTGAATTTATTAAGACAGAACGGGATATTGTGCTATATCACTCAAGATCAGTTACATGGCCGTTTGGGCTCTTATTATCGGACAAACACTGTTAACCGTGTTTGGCGCATTTGCTAAAATTCAGCACTGGGACCACTCGCAGTTCTTCCTGGCAGTGGGACTGGTAATGTCGCTTTTTTCCTGGATTATCATCTCCATCAACATAAATTGCCCAAGGAAGATTAGTTACATAGCCA
>JAWOBQ010000068.1:0-7856 GCA_046484255.1 Bacteroidales bacterium
CACTAAATTTATCACATCCGCTAAAAACAGCTTTACCCCAACCCTAAAGGGAGGCTGATTTCAGCGGCTTCACCCTTTAGGGTTCGGGTCAAAAAGTCGCTAAAAATCAAATGTGACCTTTTCAGACCGGACGCACAAATAATTCTTAAAAATCTCCGCATTTAAATATAATTTCTATGGCTTTCAATCATTATAATAGGGGGATTGTTTAAATTTGCAAAGAATATCTATGATAACTCAAATAAAGAAAAGACTCAGAAAATTCATCATACGCTATCATACCAACCAGATGATACGGGGCAGTATCATTACTTTGGCAGGTTTGTTAGCGGTATTTCTGGCACTTATAACGGCGGAATATTTCGGATACTTCAGCCCTGCTGTTCGGATGGGCCTGGGGGTTATGTATTTGGTCTTTGCCGCATATATAATCTACAAAAATGTCATTCTGGCGTTGCTTAAGATTTATGGGGTTTCCCGGCCGATGTCCGACTTTGAAGCTGCGAAATATATAGGGAAATATATGCCGGAAGTAAGTGATAAGCTCACGAATTTATTACAACTATCGTCCCTGGATCAACAAGCTGTTTCACAATCCAATTTTCTGGAAAAAGCCATTGAGCAAAAAGCCAACCAATTAAAGCCCTTTGATTTTCCCAAGATCATTAACTTTACGGTAAACCGGAAATATTTAAAGTACCTGATGTTCCCCCTGTTGATCATTCTGATTTTAATACTGTCGGCTCCCGGCTTTATTACAGAGCCTGCCGTACGGCTTGCCAATTACCGGAAGGAATATGAACGTCCACAGCCATTTTATATAGACCTTACGAACAAAAGCCTGGAAGTATTGGAGGGAGAGGATATCACATTAAAGACAGAGATCCGGGGGGAAGCCAGGCCTGATAAGCTGTATTTTGAATCCGGGCACGAAAGGTACCGGTTTACAGAACGTCAGGATGACACCTATGAACTTACCCTACAGAATCTGAAAAAAAACAAGCAATTTATTATCACCGACGGGATGATAAATAGCCAGTCCTACGAAATTACAGTTCGGGAAAAACCAGAAATTATTGGCTTTGAAGTAGAAATGGATTACCCGGAATATACAGGGAAACAGGATGAATCCACTGAAAACAAAGGAGATTTAATTGTTCCACGGGGAACTAAGATCCATTGGTTTTTTCAGACACGCAATACCGATCAAATACAGCTTCTCTTTGATAAGTCCGATCAACCGGAGCAGACTTTACTGGAAGACACGTTTGAAGCCACAAAAACCGCCCTGTCCGATTTCAACTATCACTTGATAAGCAGCAATGAGTATGCAGCTTCCAGGGATACACTTGGTTTTTCCGTAACCGTTATCCCGGATCAGTATCCAGAGATAGAGCTTACCCTGATTGACGACAGCAGCTCTTCAGACCGTTGCTTCTTCAGTGGGCTTGTCGGAGACGATTACGGATTTACCCGAATGGTATTTGCCTGGAAAAAGAAAGAAGCCAGGGATTTTCACACCCAATCCCTCGACATTGAAAGGGATATCAAAAAACAGATGTTTTATCATTCTCTGAAAACAGATACATTGCTCGGGCCCGGCGAAGCCTTGGAATATTATTTTAAAGTTTGGGATAACGACGGAATTATGGGGCCCAAAGCATCACGTACAAAAACAATGACATTATCAAAACCCACAGAAGAAGAAATAGCAACCCAAATAGAAGAGGAGAGCCGCAATTTTCAGAAAACCGCGGATAAAACAGCTTCCGATATTGAAAAAATGAATGAAGACTTTAAAAACATGCGGAAAAAGCTTCTGGAAAAAAACAAACTTGACTGGGAGGACAAAGAAGCCATACGCCAAATGCTGGAGCAAACGGAAGAACTACAGCAACGAATCGACGAGCTAAAGAAAAACCTTGAGACCAAGAGCAACGAAGAAGAAAAACTCAGAAAAAAGAAGGAAGAGATCTTAGAGAAAGAGAAAAAATTGAAAGAGTTGATGGAGGAGTTGATGGATAAGGAATTACTGGAAAAAATTGAGGAACTCAGGAAGCTATTGGAAGAAGAAGACGATCCCGACAAGCTCCGGGATCATCTGGAAGATATGAACCAGGACAATCAGGATATGGAAAAGGAACTTGACCGCAACCTGGAACTATTTAAACGGCTGGAAGTGGAGAAAGCGCTCAACGACGCTATGGAAATGCTGGAAGAGCTGCAGGAAACACAGGAAGAGGCCAGAGGCGCAAACGAAGATGAAAAGCTGGACCAACAAAAGGAGATCAGCGAAGATTTTGAAAAGATTAAGGAAAAGCTGAAAAAAGCCCGCGACAAAGATAAGGAATTGGAGCATCCTATGGATGTTGAAGACACGGAAGAGCAAGAACAGGAAGTGGAGGAGCAACTGGAGAAGGCACTGGAGAATTTTGAACAGGGGAAAAGCAAAGAGGGATCTGAAAACCAAGAAGGGGCTCAGGAGAAAATGGAGCAACTCTCAGAACGTCTTTCGCAAATGATGCAAGAGATGAAGCAGGAAAGTACAGCAGAGGATATGCATGCCATTCGCCAGCTTCTGAACAATATACTGAAATTATCGCATGATCAGGAAGAATTAATGGAAGCGTTCAATAACACTTCCCCCGATGATCCCCAGTATGTTGATTTGATCCAACGGCAAAGAGATCTGAATGACGGGCTGGAAAAAGTAAAAGATTCCCTTTTTGCCTTGAGCAAACGGCAATTTATGGTTGAATCCTTTATTAATAAAGAGCTCAATAAGATCGACCAAAACATGAAGCAAGGGATGGAAGCCATGCTGGCCTTAAATACCATTATGCAAACCCGGCGGCGCGACCGTGGTGAAGCTGTCAAGAGGCAGCAATATGTAATGACCGGGCTCAACAACATTGCTTTAATGCTGGCTGAATCCCTGGAACAAATGAAACAAAAGATGCGAAACCAGGGCAATATGCAATCAGAACAAAGCTGTGATAACAGTAAGCCGGGCCAATCCGGAAAGCCGGGATTACAGCAGATGCAACAGCAACTGAATGATATGCTTGATCAGATGAAACAAGACATGGAAAGCGGGAAAGAAGGGAAAGAAGGGAAATCCGGGAAAGAAGGAGAATCCGGCAAGGAGGGAAAATCAATGAGCGAACGTTTTGCACGGTCTGCCGCGAAACAAAGGGAAATCCGAAAACAACTGGAGGATATGCGCAAAGAAATGCAGAAAAAAGGAAATCCGGCCAGCAAATCGATAGGAGAGACCCTAAAAGAAATGGAAGATACGGAAGAAGACCTGGTCAATAAAATTTTAAATGCAGAAACATTAAACCGGCAGGAAGAGATATTAACCCGGCTGCTGGAACACGAAGAAGCAATAAGAAAGCAAGAATTTGAGGAAGAACGCGAAGGAGAAGAAACAAAATTACAGGAAAAAAGTAACCCCGGAGAATTTTTAGAGTATAAAAGGATTAAAGAACAGGAAACAGAATTATTGAGGATGGTTCCCCCGGAACTATCGCCTTTCTATCGAAAAAAATTGAATGAGTATTATATAAACCTGGAAAGATAAAATGGAGAGCAGTATCAGGCTTAAAGACAGCCAAAAAGAGACATGGCGCATTGAACAATTTGCAGAAGAAATTGCAGATCAATACAACATTTTTAACAGTTATTACGGAAATATTTTAGTTAGCCTTGTTGAATGTGCTGATATAAAACAGCCTTCGTCCAAGGATATACAGTTGGATTTCCGCTCAGAACGAAATGGATTGATCTTTACTTTCCGTGGTGATTACAGCCATCTACGGCCGGAGGATGATCTGATCTTCCTGATAAGCAAGCTAAGCGATCATTATTCTTTTGATAATGAGAGCATAACCATCGCTTTTTCCATTAATAGCATTAACAAAGAACTTTCCACAAAAAGAAAAGATATTTTTACAGCTTATCTCCAGGGTGTGGCTAAGGAGCAAAAGGAAAACAAAAATGGCTGAAATCAATTTTTTTAGCGAAGACATTGCCTTCTCGCCTGAAAACACAAATACGCTTAAATCCTGGATCAAAAAAGTTGCTTTAGCAGAATCCTGCTCCATTGATACTCTCAATTACATTTTCTGTTCCGACGCTTACTTATTGAAAATCAACATTCAATATCTGAACCATTCATTTTACACCGATATTATAAGTTTTCCCTATAATGAAACGGATGATCCGATCACGGGGGATTGTTTTATTAGTATCGAGCGGGTAAAAGAAAACGCTAAGTTATATACTTCGGGCTTTTCCGGGGAGTTGGCACGGGTATTGATCCATGGCTTTCTGCATTTGGCCGGTTATGATGATAAGACCCGGGAACAAAAAGCGATTATGCAGGAAAAAGAAAACAAATACGTAGATTTATATAAATGTTCCACGTGAAACATGCCAGTATTTCACACATATGATATCATTGTCATCGGCGGAGGCCATGCCGGCTGTGAAGCTGCCTCGGCTGCAGCAACCCTCGGCTCCCGCGTGCTGTTGGTCACAATGGATATTGCACGCTTCGCGCAAATGTCCTGCAATCCCTCTATGGGCGGGGTTGCCAAAGGGCAGATCGTACGTGAGATCGACGCCATGGGGGGGTACTCCGGAATAATCGCCGATAAATCTACCCTGCAATTCCGTATGCTTAACCGCTCCAAAGGCCCGGCTATGCATTCGCCACGAACACAAAACGACCGCATGATGTTCAGCCAATACTGGAAAGAAGCCCTGCAGCAAAATTCAAATATTGATTTTTGGGCCGAAACCGTTTCCCGGATCCTTGTAAAGGATGATCGCATCTACGGCATCCAAACCCAACTTGGCATCTCTTTTTATGCCAAAGCAGTGATAATCACGGCAGGGACCTTTCTTAACGGAAAAATCCATATTGGGGAAAAAAGCTTTAGCGGAGGCCGCCTGGGCGAAAAGGCTTCGAAAGGATTAAGCGAAACCCTGCTTGATTTCGGCCTGAAAACAGACCGCATGAAAACCGGCACCCCGGTACGCGTAGATGGAAGAACCATCGACTATTCAAGACTAACGATCCAGCACGGAGACGAAACCCCGGGAAAATTTTCCTTTTCCGATACCACACCGGTCCAAAACCAATTGCCATGCTACCTGGCATATACTTCCCCCAGGGTTCACGATATTTTAGCTACCGGATTTGAACGCTCGCCATTGTTTGAAGGCCGTATTAAAGGAATAGGGCCCCGTTACTGTCCGAGTATAGAGGATAAAATCCACCGGTTTTCCGATAAAAGCAGTCATCAGCTATTTGTAGAACCGGAAGGGAGAAACACCGTTGAAGTATATCTCAACGGCTTTTCCTCCTCGCTACCACTGGAAATCCAATACAAAGGGCTTTTAAATATAGAAGGTTTTGAAAAGGCCAGGATTTTACAGCCCGGCTATGCGATAGAATACGACTTTTTTCCCCCGCAACAACTAAGCTATACGCTTGAGACCAAACGTATCCAGGGCCTTTATCTGGCCGGGCAGGTCAATGGTACAACAGGCTACGAAGAAGCTGCTGCACTGGGGATGATCGCCGGGATCAACGCCCATCTGAAAATTCATAATAAAGAGCCCTTTATCTTAAGCCGTTCCCAGGCGTATATAGGTGTTTTAGTAGATGACCTTATCAACAAAGGAACCGACGAACCCTACCGTATGTTTACTTCCCGCGCTGAATACCGCATTCTTTTACGGCAGGATAACGCCGATTTAAGGCTGACGGAAATATCCTATAAACTCGGACTGGCAAGTAAAGAACGCTACGAAAAAATGCGGCTGAAACAAAAACGGATACAAAGCGCTATAGAATATTTCTCAACCAATAGTATTTCGCCTCAGCAAATAAATCCATACCTGAAAGCACGTGGGGAATCCCCGATTAAACAAAAGATACGCATAGAATCGCTGCTTAAACGGCCCAATGTAGACATTAACAGCCTTACAGAAACCCTCGAACATTTCAAAGAATTCTGGGGAACATCCCACGCCAACGACAAAGAAGCGCTTGAAGAAGCCGGCATATTGATCAAATACCAGGATTATATTCACCGCGAACAAGAACTGGCCGGAAAAATGGCTAACATGGATACCCTCAAAATCCCGGCAGGGATCAATTATATGCAGATCCATGCCCTCTCATATGAATCGCGGGAAAAGCTCAATAGCCGAAAACCCGAAAACATTGGGCAGGCATCCCGGATCAGTGGTGTCTCACCCGCCGATATTACAGTACTTTTAGTATATTTGAAAAAATTTAAATAAGACCGTTCCACGTGGAACATTTGCATATGGAAAATTTACAACAATGCCCCTTGTGCCAAAATCAGGAAAGAAGCATCTTCCTGAAAACCCGCGACTGGTTCCTGACACAGCAAGATTTTAACATCGAACAATGTGATAACTGCGGTTTCCTGTTTACAAACCCACGACCTGAGCCCCATAAAACAAGCGACTACTATAAATCCGAAAACTATATCTCCCATAACAGTGAAAAAAAAGGGCTCGTAAGCCTTATTTACAGAATAATCCGCCATTATAGCCTCAAACAAAAATACCAGCACATCAAAAAACATACGTCCGGAAAATCAATCCTTGATATAGGCTCCGGAACCGGAGAATTCCTAAACTTTATGAAAATTAATAACTGGCGGGTTAAAGGGATCGAACCAGACCAAAAAGCCCGCGACTTTTCTGTGCAGCGGTACAAACTACCCGTGGATGATGAACCCGAACTGGAACAAATCCCAGCGGGATCGTTTGATGTAATTACCATGTGGCACGTTCTTGAACATGTGCCCGATCTTACAAAAAAAATTCACCACCTGAAAAATATCCTGAACCAAAACGGCCTGCTGATCATTGCCGTCCCAAACCCCGATGCCTTCGATGCCGCATATTATGAAAAATACTGGGCCGCCTGGGACGTGCCCAGACATCTATACCATTTCCGAAAAGAAAATATCCGCAGCCTGGCCCAACAAGCAAATATGAACGTAAAGGAAATTGTTCCCATGGTGTTCGACGCATATTACATCAGCCTGCTCAGTGAAAAATATAGATCCTCAAAACCTAACTACCTCAACGCTTTCCTTACCGGTCTGAAATCTAATTGGAAAGCCAGAAAAAATTGTAACCACTCCAGCCTTATCTATATATTGGGGAACCCGGAATAAATACATGATCCTTATCCCCACTGAAAATTCAAAACCGCCTTCCTATTGATCGCCCGATTACCGGTTGATTTGAAAAAAGAATCCCGGCTTTCCGGCCTGGCATAGCTGTTCTACGCTGAATAATTATCGACCCCCTGGCTTGGCTAACTTAAAACATTATCAATTTTGCGCTGCATTCTAAATTAAAACAGAGTTGATATTCCGGACGTAAAAAATATCATTGTTGTCCGCTTAATTTATAGGAAGCCATTCGAATGATTTGTCCTGCCTTCAATCTAAAATTCTTCGAGCGACTTCGTGAAAATCCTTTGCCTTCTTTGTGGTTAATTATCTTTTACCACGCAGTAGCAGCAGGAACATCATAAAATGCAGTCTTTGCCCAAAATGTCCGATTTCTTCATTATACTTGTATTTAAAACAGTCATTTCCCAAAGAAACCCCTTTTGTTAAATACAGCCTTTTTACGGCATTTTTTTTGTTTCCGGACGACTATATTGTCTTTTCCGAAAAAACGGCTCTATGCCTTCTATTTGGGCTCGCCCCGAACGGCCTGATAACGAATCTTAAAGAATTATTTTCCATTTTTCTTCAGATTTTATTACTTTCGGCACGGAAAGAAATAACATT
>JAWOBQ010000104.1:0-4938 GCA_046484255.1 Bacteroidales bacterium
CATGTTATGTGCGTGGAGCAGAAACTGTTCTGCAAGAGTTTAAGCGGCAGTTAAATATTGATGTCGGAGCAACTTCCGAAGACGGAAAGTTCTCCCTGAATTGCCTGCGATGTGTGGGCGCCTGCGGGCTTGCTCCCGTTGTAATGGTCGGCGATAAAACCTATGGAAGAGTATCTCCCGACGGAGTGAAAGACATCATTGCAGAATATCACGATGCGGAATAATAATGCTCCCATCCCATATTTCGAAAAACCACACCCATTGTGCTCTTTTCGGAATGCCCTGTTAATATGCCCTGCCCTGTGCAGGGCTTTTTTCTGCCCTGAAAAGCGAAAGCCCCTGACTTGAGATTCAGGGGCCGTTCGCAGCAAAACAAACAGGAAACAACTTTATTTAAAAAGTAGTATTAACCCATCAGACAAGCAATATTCTATTTTGGTTGCAAAAAAAATGATCTTTTTATAAAATAATTAGCTTTTCCTTTTTAGCTATCTGATTATCTGATGATAAAATTTCAATTAAATACATGCCTTTTTGAAGATCTTCCAGGTTCATTTCTAATTTTTGCTCCCCGGCAGGAAGTTTATATGTATGCTTTCTTACGCCCTGCCCGGTGATCGTTCGAACCGATACCTCAATCTTACAGGCGCTATTAAGCTTCAGCGGAATACTGGCAAGCCCGCAGGAAGGGTTGGGATATATTTCTCCTATCACATGAGACCTCGTTTTTTGGCTCACTATCCCGCTGATCTTATCCATCTGAATTTTCAGAAACACACTGTCTACAACCGGGTTATTCTGGTCCAGGGTAACATCAACCGGACTGCAATATTTTCCGGCATAATCGGCATACACCTGATAATCCCCATACGGAAGATCGCTTATGGAAAATACTCCGGATGTATTGGTATACGTGTAATTCACTAAATCTCCCGTATTTTTATCCAATACATACACTTCTTTCATTTCTAAATCAGGATGTTTCCCCGGAGGATAATTCTGGCTGGCCTGCGCCGTATCATAATACATCCTTCCGTTTATTTTACCATTCCCGTTTCCCTGCATTAATGCGACCAGATCAACATCCATATTAAAGATATCCTGATCCAGGTGAATACTTTTAGATACATTCCAGAAAAGTTCATGGTCGTAATAAGTAGGTGCCGTATTATCCACATAGCTGGAATTATCCGTAGGATAGATTTTTACTTTATAATCTCCCTGGATAACATTGATAAAATAAAAATAGCCAAGCGTATCAAACCTGACCGTATCTACCGGCTCCAGATAATTATTGATATCACGATAGAGGATCACATCAAATTCATCGATGGGAAAAGCATTATAAAAAACCTGGCCGCCAAGCAAATAATAAGAGGGAGACCCCACTGTGACCATCTTTTCCCGGGTAGAAATGCAGCTGTCGGCTGTAACTATCGTCAGCGAGACTTTATATGTGCCAATATCCGGAAACGTATGTGAAGGATTATTCTTAGTGGACTGTGAACCATCCCCAAATTCCCAATAATGAGCTATCACAGGAGCACTTACAAACATGGTCTGATCATAAAACCTATACTCTTTCACACTGCTGCTCGAGGTATCCTCTTCATACCGGAAATCCGCAATGCATATACTCTCCGTATTTTCTTCAATCGTAATCCTCTGAGTATGCTGGGAAGTACAACTATCTACCGTAGTAATTAAAAGCGTTACGCTATAGGTCCCTTTATCCATAAATTGATGGTCCGGATTTTGCGTATACGCATAATTCCCGTCATCAAAATCCCAAAAATAATTAATGATATCATCCGCAGGAGTAGAGTTATCAAAGAAATGATAATAATTCATCAATGCCGTAGAGGTGTCTTTCTGCGCATAAAAATTGGCATTACACTGGCTCGTATACTCATGCACGTTTACAGTATCACAAAAAACTGATGAGCAACTATCCACATTCCCTATCTCAAGGCATACATTATATCTGCCCGTATCCTGATATACATGTTGAGGGGTTTCCTGGGATGAAGTAGTACTATCCCCAAAATCCCAATCATATGTATTTATGTTTACCGAAGAAGTGGAGTTATTATAAAATCTAAGCTTTTTATGATTTAAAGAATCCTGAACGAAATAAAAATTCGATTCACAAGGCTCTGTGCTATGGCCACAAATCACAAAATCATAGGACAGTATTTCATCCCCCGAAAAAGTTGAGAACTTCTGATCCACATTAAAATTGCAATCATACACATAAATCAACACTACGCCGCCGCCGCCCCCTGTAACAATTGTGTCCCGGAAATTTCCAAGTGCATCTGTTTTAGGATTTGTGGAAATGCTATTGCCCGTTTCTCCACTTACGTGTATATATACTGTTTCCCCGCTCAATGGATCCCCTTCCTGATTCTTCACAGTACCGGTAATAACGAGTTCGGAACTGGCATAAGCCAGTTGCCCCCCCCAACCCATTAACAATAACAAAATTAATAATCGTTTGATTTTTAATGCCATATATTTAAAGTTTAAATCTATAGTTTATAATTCCTTCCCTTTGACGAAAAAAAAATTACCTGTCGTATGTTCCCATAAAGATATGTTTTACGCCTGCTCTTTCATGTTAGAGGCCGGTCTAAAAACACTGAATTTATCACAGCCGCTGAAAATCAAATGTGCCCTTTTTAGACTGGACTCATGTTATATTAAATAATTTTACCATTCCTTGTTCCTCCTTCTCCGCATGATCTCCCCTCCCGCATTTTATATTCCGGGCTTAAAACCTATAGCGTATCCCCGTTCTCAGCCCAATTGAAAAGGGAATTTTTTGGTTTCCGTCTGCTGGTACTTCCTTATATAGATCTCTGATATATACTTTTACTGACGGTTCCAGCATTACCTGCCAACGATGACTGACCTGGTATCCCGCTCCCAGGTTTAAGGTATAATACCAGTTTGTGCTGAGACGGTGATATAGTTGCTCTTCAATGTCTATAATACTGGCATTTTGCTGATCGAAAGATGCGTGTTCTATTTTTTCATCCACCAAAACTGCCATAATCATCCCTGTAGACAGTGAATAGGTAAATCGCTTATAGTTATTGTTATAGCCGATCAGCATAGGAATACTGAGGAAGGTATAGGTTTTTGTGGAAATATCTTTATCAATATTATCCACAGAATCACATACCGCTTGTTGCCGGGTATGATAATTAACAACGACCGAATCCTGTCCTGCAGACCCCTGTACAATCGTATAAGATACAGAATCCACAGCCTGATAATAGCCCGAGATTTCTTCCGAACGGTATTCAACAATGTAGTCCCATGCATCTTTTGTTTGATACATCCCGAGGCCGGTTTCTAAGAAATAATTATTATTTAAATGATAACGCCCGGAAAAAGCGATCCCGAGTTCTTCCCCGGGCTGATCAAGGGCATCGGCCGTATTATAAACTATATCTCCATTTATGTGAACTCCTAAAGAATATGGTAACGGATGTTTCAGATCAGCTAAGGTATCGTCGCTCCATGGGAGTTTTTGTGCTTCCATTTGAGGGTGCAGCGCATACGGAACGCTGCTGTCAGTTGGTAAAACTTTTATGCCCCCGGCTTGTTGCATATCATCAATATTTTTATGGGCCAGGGCGTCAATGCTAACTATCCTACTATGCGTTTGGGATTGTTCAACTTGTGCTTGCATTTCCCCGGAAGCTGCCTGATCATCTGAAAGCGACCGCTCTGCAAATACAAACCGTTCGCTGTTTTCATTCACGGTATTTACCGGCTCTTTTTGCTGCCTGACCGTTTCTGCTTTCTGCTGTTTCCCTTCATCCTTTTTAACAATGCGCTCAGCTCCTCTTCCCGCTGGTTTATCAGGACGATCTCTTTCCATTTCCCCGGGGATTTCTTCGCCTTGCATCCGCTCCGGATCTTTCTCAGCTATTTGCCGGTAGCGTTTCGTTTTTCTTGTGTCCGGCTTGTCATTCAGCCCCGCATATTCATTCTCTTCTTCAACCATTAGGCTGGAAAGTTCTTCTCTGGGCTGATAGTTAACCTTTTGATGGGGCAGGAAAAGGAAATATCCGGCCAACAGCGCAATAATAGCTGCTGCTGCACCAATTTTCCATACAGCCCTTCCGGAAGACAGCCCACGGCCTTTCGGGGTATTGCCCAATTCCGAACGGATATTTTCCCAAATCTCCGCCGGAGGATCTTCAGTGTGACCCCGGAATTTTTCCGCTATTTTACGGTCTATGCGGTTAAGATATTCCATCCCTCTCTATATTAAATTTTTTCTTTATCCGTTTTTGCAGTATCCCCCTTGCTCTTGCCAATTGCGACTTGGATGTGTTTTCACTGATGCCAAGTTCTTTACTTATCTCCTTATGCGTGTATTCTTCCAACACATAAAGATTAAATACCAAACGGTAATGCTCGGGCAATCCCTGCACAACACCCATCAATTCACGCACTGTCATTGAATCAATTACCCCGGGGTCAATATTTTTTCCCAGCGTTATATCTTCTATATCGTGTTCATTTTTTTTATAGCAGAGCTTCTTGTAATGATTGATTGCCGTATTCACTATTGTTTTGCGAATCCAGCCTTCAAAAGACCCCTCCCCATTATATTGTTTAAGGCTTGAGTACACCTTAATAAAACCCTCCTGCATAACATCTTCAGCTTCCATTTTGCTTTTGACAAAACGCAGACACACGGCCCACATCTTAGGCGCATATCTTTGATAGAGCTGTTTTTGTGCTTTCTGCTCCCCGGAAATACAACGTTGTATGAGTTCCTTTTCCGAAAACATTAACTACAGCTCCTTATTTTTATCAGACAATGTAATAGTAAAATTGGTTGCATATAGTACTACTGTATTTATGTAATATGAGTCCGGTCTAAAAACACTAAATGTATCCCAGCCGCTAAAGATC
>JAWOBQ010000240.1:0-5806 GCA_046484255.1 Bacteroidales bacterium
ACCCTGTCTTCTGTAGGCAGCTTTTGATTAATATCCCAAATTTTGGAAAGAAGCATCAGATAAGTCTCATATCTCCATCCATAAGTATAATCCTGTTGAAAAACCTTCATCAATATAGATGTATCTTTCACCTGGCTGTTTAAAAAAGAATCAATATAAGCCTGAGATTCAATCGTAGTAACTTCCAAAAAAACATAATCTACTGAATTGGGATACGCTTCAAGATACTCATAAAAGAATTCAAATGGCTCAACTGCTGCATGAAGTGCATCATCAAAAATAATTAAATCATACGTATCCATTTGCTCCCTGATAAAGGAGAAAGGCTCCTTTCCCTCTTTTTTTAAGACTTTGTAATAATCATCTGCATTCTGTGCGTTCAGCGTCGCTGATATAAAAAAAGAGGTGATGACTATAAGGAGAAATTTCATAATAAAATTTTAAGTTAAACGATAAGGATGGTTTGGCATTTTATTCTTCGTCCCCGTAAAAATATGAATTAAAACTACGTAACTATGCTTTTTTACCTATCGTTTTTCAAAGTTGCCAACGGGGATGAGGAATAAAATGGTGTTGGGCGAAGCCACCCGGCCATGGGCATTGTTTTTGGCCTGGGCTTTCATATTGGGGTTTTGTTGATGGATTTGTAAGCTTCCCGGGTATTCAGGGAGGTGCTGACGGCAAACACACTGTATTGCTGTTTCCGCAATCACTGCACTTCTTATTGCCGTTTAAACTGGGATGTAGTTCAAACATCTGGATAATTTAAAGTAATTTATCGGATTTTTCAAAAACAGATCACCTGGCAAATGATAATTTACTAAATTCACCAGCAAAATCACAAAAGTGTATCTTTAAAAAACTTTATTTAATCCTGTTAAGATTAAAAACCAATTTGCCTAAAACAAAAAAGAAAGGTATGAAAAATATTTTCTTACACATCACAATGTGCCTTGTAGCAATCATTTCCATGCAGCAATTACAAGCACAGGATCAGCCCAATTGGTTACGATATCCCAGTATTTCTCCCGATGGAGAGCAAATTGCTTTCACATATAAGGGCAATATTTATGTAATTGCTGCTGATGGTGGAGTAGCCAATCAGCTCACTTTCCACGAGGCTCACGACTACATGCCCAGGTGGAGTCACGATGGCAGTAAAATAGCCTTTGCATCCGACAGGTATGGGAACTTTGACATTTTTGTAATGTCGGCAGAAGGAGGTTCCGCCCGGAGGCTTAGCTTTCATTCCAACAATGAAGTTCCCTATAGCTTTTCATCGGACGATCAACATATTATTTTTGGAGGAGTTCGTCAGGATTTAGCGGAGCATAGACAGTTCCCTACAGCATCACAACCGGAATTATACCAGGTGGCAGTAAATGGAGGTCGTGTAGCGATGTTGTTTACCATTCCCATGGAGTATGTACAAAGCAATAAAACCGGCGACCTACTCATATACCATGACAAAAAAGGAGGGGAGAATGAATGGCGCAAAAAGCATCAGTCTGCCATAGCACGTGATATTTGGATATACAATCGTAATACTAAGGAGCACCGCATGCTTACTGATTTTTACGGGGAAGATAGAAATCCTGTTTTTTCAGCAAATGAGCAATCTATTTTTTACCTCAGCGAAGCATCCGGCACCTTCAATATTCATAAGATGAGTATTGAAAATCCCGAAGATAAAAAGCAACTCAGCAGTTTTGAATTGCATCCAGTACGCTTTTTGAGTGCTTCCAAAGACGATAAGTTAGCTTTTGGCTATGACGGTGAATTGTATACCATGCATGAAGGAGAAGAGCCTCGAAAAATTGAGGTAATTATCAGAACACAAGACATAGGAAACCCGGACAGTTACATCAGCATCAATGGAGGTGTACGGGAAATGGATATTTCACCGGATGGGAAAGAAATCGCATTTATAGCGCGGGGTGAAGTTTTTGTGACATCTGTGGATGGCAAGCTGACCAAGCGTATTACACAAACAGCAGCGCAAGAGAAGTTTGTAACTTTTGGCCCCGAAGGTAAATCTGTAGTTTATGCCCGAGAGGAAGACGGAAAGTGGGGAATTTATCAAAGCACAAAAATCAGAGAGGATGAGCCCTTTTTCTTTGCGTCAACCTTACTTCAGGAAGAGCTTCTATTGGTTAATGAGCATGAGAACTACCTGCCCAAATTTTCGCCTGACGGTAAAAAAATGGCTTACATTGAAAACAGGAAAAATCTAAACGTTTATGATTTGGCAAGCAAAACAAATATAAGCCTGCTCACATCAGAAGAGCTCTTTCACATGAGAGACGGTGATCAATATTTTGAGTGGAGTCCGGATAGCAAATGGCTTTTGGCAGTTTATCGTCCTACCATGCCCAATGGAGAGGTAGTGCTTCTTGATGCAAGCGGCAAAGAAAAAATGCGAAATCTTACCTTGAGCGGGTATAGTGATTCTGCGCCAAAATGGGTCAATGATGGAAAACAGATGATCTGGTTTAGCAATCGTGACGGACTCAAGTCTTTTGCCACAAGTGGTACATCACAGTCTGATGTTTATAGTATGTTTTTCACCCGAGAGGGCTGGGATCAATTTAATTTGAGCAAAGAAGAATTTGATTTGCAAGAGGAGGTAGAGAAAGCCAATAAGAAAGAAGAAAAGGATAGTGCTAAAGAGGAGGAAAAGGTCAATGATTTGAAGTTTGAGTGGGACAATATTGAAGATCGTAAAGCACGGCTAACGATCCACTCCTCTTCTTTGGGAGACGCAGTGCTTTCGAAAGGCGGAGAGAAGCTTTATTACCTGGCTCGTTTCGAAAAGGGTATGAATTTATGGAGTACTGATTTGCGCACGAAAGAGACCAAAATGGAAATAAAACTTAATGCTTCCTATGGTCGTTTGATGTGGGATAAAGATATGAGTAACCTCTATTTACTAAGCGGTGGCAATATCGCTAAAATTGATATTGACAAATCGCAACGTGAAAATATCAAGATAGCCGGAGAAATGAGCCTGGACAAAGATCAGGAGCGGGAGGTTAATTTTGAGCATGTGTGGATTCGTACGAAAGGGATTTTCTATGAACCTGGCATGCATGGTGTTGACTGGGACCTTATGCGCAAAGAATACGGCAAATATTTACCTCATATTGGCAATGGATATGAGTTTGCTGAGATGCTTTCTGAAATGTTGGGAGAGCTAAATGTATCGCATGCAGGTGCTCGCTACAACCGTAGTATACCCAATGCAGATGCTACTGCCTCATTGGGTATATTCATGGATTATAAACACAGCGGAGAGGGCATCAAAATAGCTGAAGTTATTAGCTCAGGACCACTTGATAAAGCGGGCCTGGATGTGGCAGCAGGAATGATTATCCGCAAGATTGACGGCGAAACTGTAAGTGAGGATAAGGATGTAGCTTGTTATTTGAATAGAAAAGCAGATCAGTTTACCGCTCTTGAGTTGTATAATCCTGAAGATAAAAGCAGTAAAACCATCACCGTTAAACCCATTACGCTGGGTCAGGAAAACCGGTTGCTATATAAAAGGTGGGTACGCAAAAACCAGAAAGAAGTAGAGCGGATGAGTGAAGGAAGATTGGGTTATGTGCATATTCCGGGCATGAGTGACGGGCCTTATCGTAACACCTATGAAGAAATGATGGGTAAGTACCATGATAAAGAAGGCGTGATTGTAGATACGCGTTTCAATGGAGGAGGTGATTTGGTTGCTGACCTTGCTATGTTCTTCACAGGAGAACGCTTTTTAACTTATGCTACTGAAGAACGCGCAGTAGGTTATGAACCTACCTTTCGATGGACCAAACCAACACTTGCCATGTTCAACGAAGGAAACTATAGCGATGGACATTGTTTTGCTTGTGGATACACCGATTTGAAGATAGGTAAAACTGTGGGTATGCCGGTTCCGGGGACTTGTTCTTTCGCAGGATGGGAGGGCTTATCGGATGGTGTTCGCTGGGGTACGGTGCCTGTTAGTGCCAAAAATAAAGCTGGAGAATGGTTGGAAAATAATGAAACTAAACCTGATGTATTGGTCAAAAATATGCCTGGCAAAATTGATCAGGGCATTGATCAGCAGTTGGAGGTAGCCATTAAAGAATTGTTAGAAATGCTATAAGAACAAGGAATTAGCTTTCTATTCTACTTCAAACTTTTTCTCATGCGGATTCATTTTCTGGGTACGCGGGGTAATATTGAAGCCAGCGCCCCCTACCATTCAAAACATTCGGGTATCCTGATCGAGGAAAAAGTCCTTTTTGATCTTGGCGAGAAAGAATTCCTGGATTACAATCCGGATGCTGTCTGTATCACCCACTTGCATCCCGATCATGCCTGGTTTGTGAAAAACAAAAAACATGACCCTCCGGATGTACCGGTATATGCCCCTGAGGCCGATAACAAAATCATCAGGTTAAGCGAAACACGTGAAATATCAGGTTTAACCATAACCCCTGTGCCAACCTTTCACAGCAAACATGTAAAATCCCAGGCCTATATCATTGAGAAGGGAAAGAAAAGGATCCTGTACACCGGAGATATGATATGGATTAAGAAAACACACCATCATAAGCTGAAGCATCTCGACCTGGTGATCACAGACGGAAGTTATTTTCGCAAAGGAGGAATGATTCGCCGCGACAAACAGGGCAACATATACGGTCATCAAGGCATTCCCAATCTGGTCAATTTATTCAGCAAATTCACCAATCACATAATCTTTACGCATTTCGGCAGCTGGTTTTACAAAGATATGCAGGAGGCAAGAAAAAAGCTGAATTCCTTCGATCTGAAAATTTCAGCTGCTTATGACGGGATGAAAACAGAAATATAAAAACTTCAAAACAGGGCGTTTTTTCCACCCCCTCCCCTGGAGAGTTAAAGCGATCACTCTATGGGATCAGGACAAAATATATGAGGATGATCATGTGCCAGCAAACTTGAAGCAAGAGACACTGCGTTGATATCGATATGATTTTCCCATGTTTGTGCTTCCCTGTGCCGGGGAAGCAACCAGAACTTTTCCAGATCTTCGGCCAGCATAAAAAAGTTCTCCAGAGGCCGGATATCCAATTCGGGCAAATCCAGTTCGTTTTGCATACCGGTAATTGTATAAATTCCCAGCGAGAGACCGCACTCCCTGAAGGGCAACCTGGCTTCGGCAGGATCCAGGCCAGACACACTATCAGAATAGGCCCGTAAGCCGGCCAGGCTGTCGGCCAGCAATTTACCGGGCCGGATGTTCTCCGGAAGCCTTCGCCCGTTTTGAACCATTATCCCGGCCTTACCAGTATTCAAAAGCAGGCCTCCGATACCAAGCGGATCGGTTGTAAACCACGACATATTGCTGCAGATATTATCAAGATCTCCCTCCAGTTCTTCCAGGGATATTTCTTCTTTTTTGGCAAACTCTTTAATGCTAAGGATGGATAGCAATCCCTCCAGGGGATCATGCATCCCCATGCTTTTTACCGAGGGTTCCGTCAGGTCTGTTTTCATTTTCCAGAATAACCTTACCTCTCCCCTGTCTTTATATACGAATTTTTGGGTAACGCTGATGGTCAAGCTCAACAAGATCATCACCAGCCGCTTTCTGAAACACCTGGCCGAGCTGGCGGAAAAAGAACCCGCGACCTACGAAAAGATCTGGAAGACCTTCGGCATCTTCCTCAAAGAAGGCGCCACCAGCGATTTCATGCACAGAGAGGCCCTGGCCAGACTTCTGCGCTTTGAATCCTCCAAGTCAGAACCGGGTCAGGAGATCGCCCTGAGCGACTATGTGACCAGG
>JAWOBQ010000307.1:0-4827 GCA_046484255.1 Bacteroidales bacterium
AAAGCCTCTGAGAGGCGCAAATAACTCTCAAGAACGCCTCCTTTGACCCTCGGTTCTCTCTCGGGTGCAATCACTGGGTATGTCAACTCGTCGACATGAAGAAACTGAATAACAAGAACCAGGGCAATCGTTACGGCCGAACTAACCAGAGCGCGGGTCATAGTTTGAACAAATTCACTGAAACGAAAAGCTTCAATAAAAAAGTACAGGGTATGATGTAACAAAACCATAATAGCAGTATAAGAAAATATCCACCGGAAGCCCATACTTAGTATGGTTGGGCGGTATTCCGGCTCATCTTCATCCCGCTTACTTAATGTACTGATCAGATAGGGCCTGAAAAAAGCCGTAATAAGCGTTGCTGCAGCGTGCATGCCCGGTGTTCCGGAAAACAGATCCACGCAGTAACCCAGCAAAAAGGCCAGCACCAATACGATCTGACGGGGCATTTCAAAAGGCAGCAAAAGGATAAACATCACATACAATAAGGGTGTTAAATACCCACTAATGCTTATTTGATTCAAAACAAGCCCCTGGATCAAAACAAAGGCTATAAAGCGTAACAATTGTTTTATAATTCTATCCGCTATCATTTTCATGCCCCTCCAATAGCATATTCTGTTCCGCTTTCAACAGATTTTTAATAATATATACATGATCCGTATTGTTATAATCTTCGGAAAAGGAAATTTCTATATCATAAAAGCTTTCGCCCGGCCGCAGTTCAAAATCCGAGATTACCCCAACCATGATCCCTTCGGGAAACATCAGCGAATGGCCACTGCTAATAATGGTATCTCCTTTTTCAAGCTTGACATGGGCAGGGATATCCGACAACAGCCCTTTTTTATAATTTCCTCCGGGCCAGCTCAAAAAGCCTTTATGCTTATTTTTTTGCAGCATCACGCTCAACTGCGTTTGTTTATGGAGTATTGAATACACCAGACTGTAATGCTTAGAAACTTCCACCACGATCCCCACGACGCCGTCGGAAGAAATGAGGCCCATACCGTCCTCCACTCCCTGATCCCGGCCCTTATTAATCAGCCAGTTATTATTTCTTTGGCTCACGGGCCCGGAAATTACCCGTGCCGGAAGAAACTCCATATACCGGTAATACAAGGTATCCTGATATTCTATTGTATTATTGGAAGAGCTCATAAAAGCATAATGTGTAGCATTTCTCAGCCGCGCATTTTCCTCAGCCAATTTTTGATTTTGCTTATTCAGGTTAAAATAAGCACTTATCTCCTGTGCTGCTTCATAGATCTTTCCGGTAACCATGCCCGAAGACTGTATATACACATTTCTGTGGTAATAATTTTTCTGTACGAGCAAAAAAACTGCCAGTGCCAATAGCAGCAGGAAGAGGAAGAAATAATTATATTTCCAAAAAAAATGGATCAGGTTTCGCATAACTCCTTCACCTGTGGGATTTTTATTTAATCAAGAAGGTAAACTTATCAAAGTTTTTCAGCGCGATTCCGGTTCCCCTTGCTACACAGCGGATGGGGTCGTCGGCTACATGCACCGGCAATTTGGTTTTCATCTGAAATCGTTTATCCAGCCCTCGCAGCATAGATCCTCCTCCGGCCAGATAAATTCCTGTATTATAGATATCGGCAGATAATTCCGGGGGTGTCATTTCCAAGGCATTTAACACAGCCGTTTCAATTTTCGAGATGGATTTATCAAGGGCATGGGCAATTTCAGCATAATTCACCATAATTTCTTTAGGGATACCGGTAAGCATATCACGTCCATGGACAGCATAATCTTCCGGGGGGTTGTCAATTTCTGTCATACCGGCCCCCACATTGATCTTAATACGTTCAGCCGTACGCTCGCCGATATTTATATTATGCTGTTTTCTCATATAGTGCATAATATCCTGGGTAAAATCATCTCCAGCAATACGGATAGACTTATTGTTAACAATCCCCCCCAGCGCAATAACGGCAATTTCGCTTGTTCCCCCGCCAATATCAATAACCATGTTTCCGGAAGGTTCCAAAACATCAATGCCAATACCAATCGCGGCGGCCATAGGCTCGTGTATCAGGCGCACATCCCGGGCTCCCGCCTGTTCTGCAGATTCACGTACTGCACGCTCTTCCACCTCTGTTATACCGGATGGTATACACACTACCATCTTTAAAGAGGGGGGGAAAATCGTATTGCGCGAACCGATCATTTTGATAAACTCCCGGATCATGTACTCCGCAGCCTGAAAGTTAGCAATAACACCATCACGCAGCGGGCGTATCGTTAAAATATCCTGATGCGTTTTCCCATGCATCATCATTGCCTTTTTCCCTACTGCAATGATCTTTTCCGACCGCCTGTCAATAGCCACTATGGAGGGCTCATCCACTACTACCTTATCATTATGGATAATGATCGTATTGGCTGTCCCAAGGTCTATCGCTATCTCCTTGTTGAAAAATGAAAACAATCCCATGGTAAATAATATTATCCCTGTTAAATTAATCTGTAAAAATACAACAGCTTTTTGTTTTTTCAGGATTTTTAATGCTTAAAATGACGAATTCCGGTGAAAGCCATAGCAATTTGATTATCATTGCAATAATCTATGGAATCCTGGTCACGTTTGGAACCTCCCGGTTGAATAACGGCTGTTATCCCGGCTTTATGCGCCAGTTCAACGCTATCGGCAAAGGGAAAAAAAGCATCCGAAGCCATCACAGCCCCCTGCAGGTCAAACCCAAAATTCCGGGCCTTTTCAATAGCCTGCTTTAATGCGTCAACACGGGAAGTCTGCCCGATCCCACTCCCAATAAGCTGCCCTTCTTTCGCCAATACGATCGCATTGGATTTTGTATGTTTTACTGCCTTCATCCCAAATAGCAGATCGCTTATTTGTGCCTGCCCCGGCACCTTCTTTGTAACCACTTTCAGGGAATTTTCGCTTACCATATGCCTGTCTCGCTGCTGCCATAAATATCCATTCAACATACTCCGCAGCTGTTGGCCGGGAAATGTTTGTTGCTTTTGTTTAAGCAATATCCTGTTCTTTTTTTGCTTCAGCACCCTGAGTGCATCTTCATCAAAGCCGGGGGCAAGCAGAACCTCGAAAAATATCGTATCAATGGCTTCCGCTACTTCCCGGTTGATGGTAGCATTTGTGACCAGCACACCTCCGAAAGCCGAAACAGGGTCTCCGGCAAGAGCAGCCCTCCAGGCATCAACCACATTCGCGCGCTCGGCCAGCCCACAGGCATTTGTATGCTTGAGAACTGCAAAAACAACCCCTTCAAATTCTTCAACCAAATGAACCCCCGCATCTATATCCACAATGTTGTTATAGGAAATTGCCTTGCCGTGAAGCTGCTCGAAAGCCTCTCCCAACTGCCCATAAAAAAACCCTTTCTGATGCGGATTCTCGCCATAACGCAAAGTATGACCCGTTGAGCGGCTTATGCGTAATTCGTTTATCTCACTATCCTGATTGAAATAATTAAATATAGCGGTATCATAATGCGAAGAAACACCAAATGCTGCGGCAGCAAATCGTTTTCGCTGTTCTATAGTAGTTGCAGCTGATTGCTTTCGAAATATCTCTAAAAACGTATCATAATACCGGGAGGAAGGAATAACCAACACATCCCGGTAGTTTTTTGCTGCGGCACGAATCAATGAGATCCCTCCTATATCAACCTTTTCAATGATCTCTTCTTCGGACGCACCGGAAAACAGGGTTTCTTCAAACGGATATAAGTCAACAATCACCAAATCTATGGCAGGAATATCATATTTACTAAAATCTTCCTGATCTTGCTGATGATCACGGCGCCCCAAAATACCTCCAAAAATTAAGGGATGCAACGTCTTTACCCTGCCCCCCAATAAAGAAGGATAAGTTGTCAAGGATTCCACTGAAGATACCTCCACTCCCATACCTTCTATATGCTTGTAAGTCCCGCCGGTTGAATAAATGCGAACAGCCGAGCTCTGTAGTTCCCTGACAATAGGTTCCAGCGTAGCCTTATGATAAACAGAAATCAATGCACTTTTAATTTGCTTCATAAAAATATCCTTTTTAAATAAATACACTCAACTAATTGAGGCTGGTCTAAAAACACTACATCTATAAGCCCGCTGAAAATCAGCTTTGCCGTATGCCTGAAAGACCACTGATTTTTAGCAGCTTCTCCCTTTAGAGGCCGGACAAAAAGCCGCTGAAAACCATATGGCCCCTTTTTAGACCGGACGCATAATTTAGTGCAAAAATATGAAAATCCTCTTCTCGCCTTTACAACTTTAATAAAAAGAGCCCGGTCGAAATACATAATTTTTATCACACCCGCTGAAAATCAGCCTTGAAACATCTCTGAAGGTGACTGATTTTTATATGACTTAAGTTTAATTCGTCTCTGTCTATAAAGTCCCATTTACTGCGTTAGGATTGCCCGAAAATTTCGCATTCCCCTGAGCAAACTGCGCATTTTCGGGCTGCGCAAGCCTTGTAAATGGAACCTTCTGAACAGAGATATGATCATTAAGACTCCTTGTCTACTTTATAGACAGGCACTAACTACAGCCTGTCTATAAAGTCGGGTGTTTGCTTCATAATGTTCGAGATCAAGGTTTACCCCGTTTTTGCCGGATGTTTACCCCGTTTTATCGCGTGTTTCTCCCGTTTTTTCGGATGTTTCCCCCGTTTTTACCGGGGCTTGCAAAAATTTTAAACCGCAGTATACTAGCATATATGAGAATTTAAAATTTGAGCAACAACGCAGATATCGGACATTATGGACAAACACTTATTAAAACCGATAAAAATATCTGATATCCCCCGGATTTTTT
>JAWOBQ010000326.1:0-10021 GCA_046484255.1 Bacteroidales bacterium
AAGCCGCTGAAAATCAGTCCCCTTTAGGGATGGGGTAAAGCAGATTTTTAGCGGCTGTGATACATTTAGTGTTTTTAGACCGGACTCTTCCATGTTTGCTACCTTGCAAATAAACGCAACCTTATTGTGTTTATTTCTTTTATATCCATAGTTGCTCTTTCTGCAAACAACAGATATAGTGATATATAAGAACCTGGCTGCATTTTGGTATTGACTTATTTAATTGGTGCAAATATATAAAGAGCTTGATTGATTCAAAATAAATTCTTTAAAAATGTCCTGGGAGCTTAGAATAAAATTCAGTGAAATAGAGTTATAGTTCAGCCAAGTTATACTCGCTGGGCACTGCGTGCCGCTCATATTCCTATATAGCATGCCTTCGCCCTTCTTTCTCTGTCATCTTTATTATTGTCAATTCTTTGTTTGTTTTGTCAAGCCCTCCAAGAGCAACAACGCACGGATAACTTTCTCTACAAGGATTTTGTCCACATTGTGGTGTTGCTTTGACACCTGGTTAAGCCACTCTCTTGATATTCCGTTTAGTTGATTGCAGGAACTCTTCCAGAGTGAAGCCCAACGATTGGCAGCTATGTTGTCATGCCGCAGAATACCCACCAAACTTAATCATTTTCACTAATGTTTCTTAACCGAATTTCCTTTAAAAGAACCACCAAGTGCGGCATGAAATATAGCTGCTGTTGTATGCCGTGCTTCTATTTGTTCTGCTAAAATATTATTTTAAAAAGTCTGATACATGACTAAAGTTTTCAATTTTTTGAATCTGTCCAATCAAGAGATAATACATAAAAATCATATCGTTTGTATATATATAATCTTTCACTTTCTTTTTGCAGAAAACAACCATGAACGGTTGCCTCTAAGCATTGATAATCAGGAAGCAACCCTATATTTGCTTCATATTGCTCTAAAACATTTTGCTTTAATAAACTATCCATTACCAAATTTAACCTGGATCCATTATCATTTGTATATGTATTCAAATACAGCTTATTATTTGTAGCACAAAAAACACAACCCCTTAAGGTGACTAATGCAGAATCGCACTGAACAATTGAATCAATAGAGTGCTTTTTTTCCTTTTCATTGTTACAGCCTAAAAGAAAAAACAGAATAAAAAACAGAAATAATAAATGCACCCTCATAGTGAATAAAATTTATTATTAGGATTATTCAATTCTCTATTTTCATTTGAAGTAGTCCTTGAATCACACTATATAATTCCAGTCTCTGATTTAGTGCCTCTTCTTGCTCTCAATTTCCACCAAAACTCGGAGAACTTACTCCAAAAAATTCAAGTGTTTCGATAATTATTGTGGGCAATTTTCTTTGATGGTCTCTCCTCTTGGAGCACTATCAACTATGTTTTTAATCATAAATCCAAGTTTTAGTTGTTGAAACCACTGTGGAATCATTACCGTAATGAACAATAAACAAAAAGGAAGCATAATTTATTAGCCAATTTTTTTTGTATTTGGTATACTTAGCAGAGAAAGAGAAAGGCACTTCACTCAAACTATAGCTATGTTTATCATCATAGTTAAAAGGCTTCCCAATTGTTCTTTCGACAGAGTCTATATTCCAGCCAATTTTAATCTTTTCAAAATTACTTTGTACAAGCGAATTTGAAAAATGTGTTGCGTAGTATGGAGATCTTTGCGACACCCCATCTTTAGGCAAGAATAATAATCTAACTCCAGTAATGACTCCTATAGGAAACAAAAGGATGGTTATCAAGCTAACTACTGCAATTTTAGTTCTTTTATTCATTATCAAAGGGGTTTTTTGTATTATGTGGTTTAGTTTTTGGCTCCCAGCCTACTTTATAATATTTGCCTAGATTCAGCAATAAATTTACATGTACTGCTTATATCAGCTTTTGTATAAATTTTACCCTCCTTATAATATATAGTAACCGAACTTCCTCCTGAAACTTTGTACCAGTATTAATCATGAGTCCAATTTTTATAATAAAAGCCATCACCATCATAAGAACTATTGGCTGTAGGAATAATAAAATTTGAACCTTTTTCAGGAATAACTCTGAATTTAGCAAGGTCAGATTCTGTTAAATCTTTAAACTCAATAGTTCCAGTAGAACAAAATGCACCTGATTCTACACCCGATAAATCATCACTTTCAAGTACATTATTTTGCAATGCATTTTGGTTGTAGTATTTCCCCCCTTTTGCCCAAGGGTTTTTAAAATCTTTAATAATGAGTCCGGTCTAAAAACTATTTTTTGAGCCCAGACATATTATTTTTATCACTTCAAATATACATAAAACTTTTTTAATAGAGACAGCTGAGTCCGGTCTAAAAAGGGCACATTTGATTTTCAGCGGCTGTGATAAATTTAGTGTTTTTAGACCGGACTCAACCATCGACAAAAAAGTCACCGTCGGCCATCCCTTGCTGATGCAATAGTATGAATAAAAATGAGTATATTTGAATCTTACATCAAAATTGCCCGATTTATTAGATGTTAAACCATTTCTATCATGCATTGAGGAACTATAATGCTATTGGCAAACGGGAGAACGTTCCTTATACATTAACCGGTCCCATTTAAATTCATTAAACTTAGGCCCGGAAACAAGCCGGGGCTATTGTATAATAGAGTTTACAGTCATTTGGGAGTTGCATTATCAAGATCAACACAAACGACTCTAATGAAATCAATTATGCCGGTTAAAAAACTCTTCCACTGTTTTGTTCCAGGACTCAAGGTTGCGTTGACGATTTTTATTGCCGGAGTTTAATATTTTATTGGCTTTTTTTGCGGCTGCATTATATTCTTTTGTCGCTTTATTGTATTTCTTTATATCTTGTTTTGTACGGTTTCTTTTGGATTTGGATTCAACTGATTTTTTGATTTTCTCAAAATTATCTTTCTTGATAAAAAAATCTGTCAGAGTAGCAAAGTCACCATTGGCTTCTTTAATATAAAAACGCAGCATTTTTATAGCCCCGTTTTTAAGTGTAGGATCACCATTGTAGCCTTCCATGTTTTTTAATTCCTCTATACCTTGCTTAGCAAACTGTTCCAATGAAGCAGTGCTTTGTTCAAAGCTCATAATATCGTTTTTATCGAGGGCTTCCATTACATAGGCTTCTTCTTTATAAGCTTTAAAAAAGATAAGATAAACATCATTATAATACGATAGTGTTTGTCCGGCTTTTACAATTTTTTTTGTCATTCTGTCCTGCTCATTTTCTTGCAATGTAATTCCATGCTTTTTGGCAAATTTCTTTTGAGCCTTTACCAGGTTATCACATGTCTGGTTTAGCTTTTCACTGGCTTTTTCTTGAGCAAGTAAATAAGCCTCCATCCTATCATAAGATTGCTCTGCAATATCTTCCATATCCAGAATTTTATCATAATCTTCTTTTAAAACATTGTAGCTCATGTCCAGATAATCTAAAACAGCTATGCGCAGTGAATCCCGGGATTCATATTTAGGCATTTTAAGGATTTCATTTTTGCATCCATTAATTTCTTCAAGCAGATTTTCTCTTTTCCGCTCTATTTTTCGTGCCCTTTTTCCCCGCGTAAGAGCTTTAACATACCTCCAGGTATCACGCTTGGTGTTATCTAGCACATCCGATAACTCCTCCATGTACGCTACAGGAGTTTCATAACGTTGGGCATTCGATTGCAATGGCATAAAAGCCAGCCCGGTAATAATGATGACAATGAGTTTAATGTGTTTCATAGAACTATTATTTTGATGGTTTATTTGAATTTATATAATCACACATAATTAAATAGGCTTGTTTAATGTAAATGTCTTTTTGTATTTCATTCATATTATCTTCATAAATTTCTTTGGTTGCATCATGAAGGCTACTTACGCCTTTGAGAAAAGCGGGGTTTTCAACAGCAAAAGGAGCATCTGCATCAGGGATCTCAAACAGGTTATCTTGCTGAAAGAGAAAATTAAATTTTTGTTGATTTAAAGGAATGTTATAATTGGTATTTTTTTCTGACAAGAAATTGCTTCTTTGTTTTATGATGCTAAATGTAGTATCATTGAGAACATGTTTTTTGGATAAAGATTGAAGTTCATTGATTGGCAATGGTTTCGAAGGGTAGAAGTATGTTTTTTTGTTGACACTGTCCGGTTGCAGGGCCGTTAGATAGGCAGACTCTCTAACATTCAGGCTATCGTATATTGTTGGCAATGAGATATCCGGATCAATGCCTTCTTTTTGAAAACTGCTTCCGTCCACTCTGTAAAAAGCACCAATGGTTAACTTTAGTGATGCCGGAGTATTTTTGTTATCACCAGCTATAATTTCCTGTTGATAAGCATTCAGCGGCATAATAGTTTGCATAGAAGATTTTCCATTCGTTTGCGAACCTACGATTATAGCCCTGTTGTAGTCCTGCAGAGCGGCAGCAAATAATTCAGCGGCAGATGCTGTAAACTCATTAACCAGTATAATTAAAGGAGCTTTATAAATGGTCCCTCTATTCATGTCTTTTAATGTCTGGGGATCTTCATTACGGGTTTTTACAATACCTATAGCTCCGTGATTTATAAATAATCCTGCCATAAGAACAGCTTCTTTGAGAGCACCTCCCCCATTGTTACGCAGATCAATGATCAATCCGGAGATATTTTCCCGTTTTAGCCGTATCAGCTCCCGGGCCATATCGCCGGCAGAGCCATCACTAAACGAATTCTGATTGTTGGTCTGGGTATAAAAGGTAGGAAGATAAATATAGCCTATATTCGTTTGGCCTTTCAGCAAAAAGCTGCTGATAAGGTTTTGCTGAACTTCCGTTTCCGCTTTCCGCAAAGCTATCGTAAATTCTTTTCCGTTTTTTTTACGTACAGTAAATTCTGCATTTTCAATATCCTTAGCGTTTAGAAAGCGTAAGGCTTCGTGGTATGAGATGCACGTAAAATCTTTGAACTTACCTGCTGTTGAAATGGTTAATAAGACATCCCCTTCATTCAGAGCATTCGAATTCCATGCCGGACTACCTGGCACGAGTTTATTAATTTCAAGCTCGCCGAAATCATTTTTGATAAGCTGAAAGCCAAAAGAAAGAGAATTCCTGGATATTGAAGCATTAAAGGCTTGCTCTTCAGTATGCGAAAAATAACTACTGTGCGGATCATAGGCTGAAGCAATAGATTTAAGATATCTGGATGCTATATATGCTTCTAACCCCCCTTCATAATTGTATTTTGATTTCAAATTGCATAGCAAGCGGTCAACCGCTCTGTTCTGAAATTCGGATAATTGTTTATTACCGCATAGTTCACCATTGGCTATCGAATCCGTCTGGTCAAAATATGCCGTAAGTGCATAATATTTGATCATCTTTTTCCATCTTTTTATTAACCCCTGTTTAGGTAAATATTGAACCTTATCATAAAGCACTAATGTATCATTGATATCATAGTTAAATGGTTTATCTTTAAAGGTTTGAAGTAAAGAATCGGCAAAGTCTATTTGTTTGGTGTAAATTTCGGTAGCGAGCAGTAAAAACTTTCTTTTCTCGTTTTTAATTTCACCCGATATAGCATTTTTTGCACGCTGCAATTCCCGGATATCTGTTTTTGTAAAGTACAATCCTTCCGGATCAAGATGACTGATAAACTGACGAAATACCAGATGGGAAAACACACTGTCAATCGGCCGGGGTTTGTAATGATATTTTTCTGCTGTTTTTGTCAGCATAGAAGCTTGCTTTTGATAGCTTGCCTTTTTTTGTGCCTGGCCTGGATGCGTAATTAGTAACAAACACGCTATGAATAGCGCTGAAAGATGATATTTATATTGGAGTAAAAGATGTTTATCCTTAGCGGGAAGGATTATGTTTGTTAGTTTTAACAGCATAAGCTAACAATTGTTATGTGCAATAATCGAATGATTAACCATTGTTTATCGGACTGTTTTTAGCCGGTATAACATTCTTTTACTTGCAATGCATTTATTCGCCCTTTTTACCGGTTAAACAAACTTATTTGTTCAAAAGTAATATATTTTTTTTACAAATAATGAGTCCGGTCTAAAAAGGTCACATTTGATTTTCACCGGCTTTTTACCCCGAACCCTAAAGGGTGAAGCCGCTGAAAATCAGACTCCCTTTAGGGATGGGGTAAAGCTGATTTTTAGCGGCTGGGATACATTTTGTGCTTTTAGACCGGACTCAACTATCCTTAAAGCTCACAACAACCACCGGAACCCACCTCACTTTCCGATACAGAAATTTGAAAAAATATTGCTTAATATTTCTTCATTGCTGATATCGCCGGTAATACTTCCAATATAGTGCAGCGCAGTGTGCAGATCAATGGAGAGCAGATCGGCAGGTTTATCCTGCTTCATCCCGTTTTCCACATTTTCCATAGCATTAAGGGCCTTGCTAAGTGCTTCATAGTGCCGGCTACTGGAGACGATAGTGTCTGTTTCGATCTTATCATGATCCACAGAGTGCAGCAGGCTGTCAGTAACCATTTTTAGATTTTCTTTTCGTTTAGCTGAGATAAATATGGTTTCCATTTCCACCATTTCGCTAAAATGTTTCGGGCTGCTCATCAGCATATCTATCTTATTGCCGAGAATGATAAACCGCTTGTTGGAGATATCAATATTTTGCTGCAATTCGGATAATTCGAGTTTTACTTCTTCCAGGCTGGTTTTTGAGGCATCAAACAGGTAAAGGACAATTGCCGCCTGCCGGATCTTCTCATGGGTTTTTTCAATCCCCAAATTTTCAATGCTTTCTGAGCTCTTCCGTAATCCTGCCGTATCAATAAAGCGGAAGGACACTCCGTCAATGACAATGCTGTCTTCAATACTATCTCTTGTCGTTCCCGGGATCTCCGAAACAATGGCCCGCTCATCATTAAGCAGGGCATTCAGCAGGGTAGACTTTCCTGAATTAGGTTTTCCGGCGATCGTTACCGGAACGCCTTTTTTCAATACGTTTCCTGTGCGAAACGAGTCGAGCAACTTATAGACTTGTTGCTTTATCTTTTCAATGAGTTCCATAAATTTCGTTCTGTCGGCAAACTCCACATCTTCTTCGGAAAAGTCCAGCTCAAGTTCCAGCAGGGAAGTAAAGTTCAGGAGTTTTTGTCTCAGGTCTTTCATGATCCCTGAGTACCCGCCCCGCATCTGTTGCAGTGCCAGTTGATGCTGTGATTGTGAACGGGCTGCGACCAGATCCCCCACCGCCTCCGCTTGTGAAAGATCCATTTTGCCATTCATAAAAGCACGCATAGTAAATTCGCCCGGCTCAGCCAATCGAATACCTTTCGATAGCAATAGCTCGATAATTCGCTGGCGAATATACTCCGAGCCATGACAGGAAATTTCGGCCAGGTCTTCACCGGTATATGAATGGGGATGCCGGAATATCGATAGCAACACCTCGTCAATAAGCTCTTCTCCATGGCGGATATGCCCCAGATGTATCGTATGGGATTTGGCATTTGATATGCACGTGTTTTGAGAAACAGGATAAAAGATCTTTTCCATCAAAGCAAAAGTTTGCGGACCGCTGATGCGGATAACCGCGATCGCGGCAGTCCCTCCTGCTGTTGCCGGAGCGCATATGGTATCCTGCTGCTGAGTATAATGTGGAATCGTCATAGTATTACAATGCTTGGTTCTGCAAAGGTAATAGATATATTAATAGAGGCAGAATTTACCTTTGACGTTCAATTTAAATCCAAGGCTGCTTTTAAAACTCAAAACTTATTACATTGGCTGAAAATCAAATGTGCCCTTTTTAGACCGGACTCATAAATCCCAGCTTGTAAGTTAAATCTAAAATAAAACTCAAACCCTGAGGGCAAAAGATAACCCCGAACCCCATTCGTGTAATTTATTAAAATTCGTGTAATTTGTGTTTTTTTCTTAATTTTGAGCAATCATTAAAAAGCAATATATTTATGAGCATACTGGTGAATAAGGATTCCAAAATAATTGTACAGGGGTTTACCGGCAGGGAGGGCAGTTTTCATGCACAGCAAATGATCGAATATGGCAGCACGGTGGTAGGCGGAGTTACGCCGGGGAAAGGCGGAGAGATTCATTTGGATCGCCCGGTTTTTAATACGGTGGCTGAGGCGGTCAAAGAAACTGCTGCGGATGTTTCTTTGATATTTGTACCTCCTGCTTTTGCGGCGGATGCGATAATGGAAGCATCGGCGGCGGGGATAAAAGTGATCATCTGTATCACGGAAGGGATACCAGTGAATGATATGGTAATGGTAAAAGAATACCTCAGTGACAAAGAGGCTCGTCTGATAGGGCCCAATTGCCCGGGCGTGATCACGCCGGATGAGGCCAAAGTAGGGATTATGCCCGGCTTTATTCACACAAAGGGCAAGGTGGGCATCATTTCCCGTTCGGGCACGCTCACATATGAAGCGGTAGACCAGCTCACCAAAGCAGGCCTGGGGCAATCCACAGCTATTGGCATCGGTGGAGACCCCATCCCCGGCACGACTACTAAAGAAGCCATGCAAATGTTTATGCAAGACCCCGGCACTGAAGGGATTGTTATGATAGGCGAGATCGGCGGAAATATGGAAGCGGAAGCAGCAGAATGGGTGAAAACAAACGGAACCAAACCCGTGGTAGGATTTGTCGCAGGGGCGACAGCACCCAAAGGACGAACAATGGGGCATGCAGGAGCAATCGTAGGAGGAGAAAACGATACGGCCCAGGCCAAGAAAGCTATTATGAAAGAAGCCGGAATCTATGTGGTTGATTCCCCCGCGAATATCGGAATCACAATGGCCGACGCCATGAAAAAAAACAAAGCCTGACCATCATCGGAGCCGGTGCATATCCCTATAGATCAAGCCTTGTTTGTATGGCCTGAACATCTTTTTCCAATCTTTTTACCGCATCCATGATCTCTGTTTTTGGTGTATTGGGCTCAGGAACTTCCGAGCTGATATAGTGAACAAACTTCCAAACTTCACGAATATCAGCGGCATCAATGTCATACGGTTTATACACAGGATTTAACGAATATAAACGCAGTTGCCGCCGCTCTTTTAGCTTGTTTTCCACCACCTTGAATACCACACCATCGTTCTTTGTGAGAATAATATAAGGAAATTGAGATCGGATATTGCGCCAGTTTTGAATGAATTCCCCCGTCACCCACGACCCTTCGGGAACAGGCAACATAGAGTCACCGCTAACCTGAAAAGTACGATACTTGCGCTCCCGAGAAAGAAAAGGCATCTGGAAAGTAGGTAACACCTTCAGATACTCGGGGTCAGCATAACCACTGCGATAACCGGCCTTGGCCTTTTCATCAACCACTTCAATATTTTCCTCGTTTTCCTGGTCTACTGTCGTAGCCATCACCCGAATCTGACTCCCTGAAATATATGTGTCATAACCCCGCTCAAGCTGCGTCAGCTGGCTCTCCTGCAATAAACTCAAATCCTGCGTTAACAGAGTGTCCAGGGTAATGTTGAAGTATCGCGACAGCGCGATCAGCGTTTCTATTCCCGGCTGGGCTACCTCATTCTCATAACCCGAAAAAGTCGAACGCTTTATGTTTAAGGCTGAAGCTACATCATCCTGAGTGTGCTTCCGCCTTTTTCGCAATAACCTGATGTTTTTACTAAATATGCTCATGAAGTTTTCTTTTGAAAATTGAATCGTTTGATTAATATCATTAGGGTATTATGTTATAACAGATTGGTATTTAACTAATTATAATAAAAAAGGCATGGCATATCTTTATCATTATCCCTGATTTTAAAGTAGTTCCCTGCCAAATACAATATACAACAGAACAAAATTACGAAAACCATCAAAGAGTCCGGTCTAAAAACACTAAATTTATCACAGCCGCTAAAAATCAGCTTTACCCCATCCCTAAAGGGGGACTGATTTTCAGCGGCTTCATCATTTAGGGGTCGGGGTAAAAAGCCGCTGAAAATCAAACGTGCCCTTTTTAGACCGGACTCATCAAAGAATGACAATATTTTATTCACGATAATTCATG
>JAWOBQ010000358.1:0-6291 GCA_046484255.1 Bacteroidales bacterium
CAGAAGAGAAGATACAGCAGCGTTATAAGGATGAACTAAAAAAGCTGAACTTTAAGCAGGGAAGGATTTTGATCAAATTGATAGACCGGGAAACAGCACATACTTCTTATGATATTTTGCAGGAAATGCGTGGTCGTCTTATGGCCGGGGTTTGGCAAGGACTGGGAAAGATTTTCGGTTATGATCTGAAAGAAGGTTATAATCCGGAAACGAATGAATACGACCAGAAAATCGAAACAATCGTTCAGATGATCGAGGCCGGGGCTATCTGACAGCTCATTTTCCTCTTCCCATGATCACGATAAGGATCGTGTATATCATGATCTTAAAGTCTGTGGCTAAAGACATATTTTCCAGGTAGAGCATATCATATTTTAACCGTTCGATCATTTCCTTCACGTTTTCCGCATAACCATATTTTACTTGCCCCCAGGATGTTATTCCTGGTTTTATTTTGAATAACAAGCGATAATGCGGGGCTTTTTCGATAATTTGGTCGATATAAAATTGCCTTTCCGGACGGTATCCAACCAGCGACATATCGCCGGTAAGCACATTCCAGAACTGAGGGGTCTCATCCAGCCTTATTTGCCGCATAAAGCGTCCGAAGGGAGTTACCCGTGGGTCGTTTTCTGATGAAAGCTGGGGGCCGGTCTTTTCAGCATCCTGGAACATGGAGCGAAACTTGTGCATTACAAACGGCTTCCCGTTTAATCCGATGCGCTCATGCGAGTAAAAGACCGGCCCTTTAGAGGTAAGTTTAATGATCAGGGCGGTTATTAAATACAAGGGGGTCAATACGATCAATGCGATAATGCTGACTATAAGATCCAGAATGCGTTTAAAACTTTGTTGCCAGGCCGGCATCAGATCAGGATAGATATGAATTAATGGCGCATGAAAAATGGAACTCATCTTTACTGTGCCCAGTAAAATATCATACATATCCGGGATCACCTTTATAAAGACACCCGTACCGCGGAGTTCTGTAATAATTTGAAAGACAGACCGGTGCTCTTCCGGATCCAGGGCAATGATGATTTCTTCAATAGAATGTTTTTTGATAATCTCTTTAATATTTTTATAGTGCCCCAGGTGTGGCAGATACTGCTTCAGGGCAAAGTCATCGCAACCGTTCACATGCACAAAGCCAACAAATTTATTCCCGGATGATTTTTCCTGATTCTCAATTTCTTTATAAATTCGTGTAGCATTGCCGTTTGAGCCAATGATTAAAGTAGGGAAACCAATGATGCGTTTTTGAATTTTATGAGCCGTAATTGAGGAAAGGATAAAGCGCCCGGTAAATGTCAGAAAAAAATGCAGAGCAAACAGCACCAAAACAAACTGGTAATAGTCTTTATAGGAAGTAACCTCATCATCCAGTATAAAGGCAAAGAGAAGGACGGTAACTCCCAGCGCGGAGATAAGAAGGGTTTGCCCCAACTCCTTAAGCCTGGATTTACGGTATATCTTACGGTATGTCCCGATTAGCGTGTATAAGACCAGCCAACCTAAAGGAATAAAGGTGATCCCCAGATAAAACTTCGGGTCTTCAAAGACATAATGCCATTGGAATAGTTCAGGGTCGATGGAGTATTTCCGGTAAAAAAAGAAAATCCCCCATGCAATGGCGGCCGCAAAAAAATCTGATAATATATATTTTGTAACCTGAATTTTTCTGTTCATGCTGTTTTCTCTACTGAGTGGCTGTCTATTAAGTCGAGTGTTTGATTCATAATGTTCGAGATCAAGGCTTGCCCCGTTTCTATCGGGGAACGAAGTGAGCTCTTGAACACCTTTTAAAATAATAAAGGGTGTAAAAAAAATTTTAAACCGCAGTATACTAACGTATATGAGGATTTAAAATTTGAGCAACAACGCAGATATCGGACATTATGGACAAACACTACTTAATTCTTTTGCACCAACTTAATATTATCGAAATAAAAATCACCTTTTTCTTCATCCGTATTAATATTTCCGGACAAATAGACTTTATATTTCGATGTTTCCGGTTTTCTGGATAAAGGGGGTGTTAGGTTGATATACATCTTATTCCAATGATTTTTAGGGTTAACATTAACAATAGGGTTTTGGGTAATCGTTCCGGTATAGTTATACATTTTCAAGCCTACGGTAAAGCTGTTATTTGCTTTGTAGTGTATTTCCAGAAAGGTTTGCGCATTTTGCCCGGGATAGTCGAATTCGTGTGTAGATTCGATATAAAAAACAGCTCCGGCACTGTCCAGCTCTATATGTCCGGCCATCTGCCCTTCAAAAACCGTATGGGTTTGGCGTATGATCATGGCATCACTGTCTGGGGTTGAGTCCAGCGAAATTCCGCTTTGCTCAAAATCTTCCTGTCCGTGGGTTCCCCAGGGAAACTCTACCGCATCAAAATAGCTTACATCCACATCCAGTGTATCGATCTTTTCTTTCTGCAAGGCTACAGTAGTTTCGTATTGCTTCATGAACGGATACGAAGCGCGGGTGGAGGAAATGCCGTTTAATTTAATTCCGGGCTTAATACTGATCAGATTTTCCCCCTCGGCTATAACAGGTACCATGGCCGGTAATTCAAATGCCCCTACCAGATCATGATTCAGGTAAACCCAGGCATCGGAAAATTGCTGCTTATCGGTTCCCTGCCCGGTTTTTGTATGGGTTTGGATATCTTCAATATATATATATGAAGGGACAGGGTCTTCCGGGTCAATCACTTCACAGCCCCAAAGGAAGACGAAACATAGAAAGGAAAAGCAGATGATCAATCGGTTTAAGGTGCCCATTTTTTAATTCGGATGTAAATGAAATAATTACTAAAAAACGCAGCGAATAGAGTATTATTGCAGGATGTTGCGAAAATATTACAATATGGAGAATTGTGGTTTTATAATCTCATTTTATCCATTATGGTTTGGGCTACAAATAACGCATTATAGCCGTCATTGATATTTACTACAGGTTGCTTGTCTTGTTTAATGGCTTGATATAAGTATTGAAGTTCTGTCTGGATCGCATTGCTCTCAATGATCTCAGGCTGGTAAATGTTGATCTTTTTATGTTCAAACCCGGGAATCGAAATGGTTTTCAGGCGTCCGGAAAGATTTGCGGGTTCTTTTTGGTCTTTGAGTTTTATTAATTCCGCATGCTTATTCAGAAAGTCAACATTGATATATGCATCACGCTGAAAGAATCGAATTTTTCGCATTTTTTTCAGCGAGATGCGGCTGGCGGTTAGGTTGGCAACAGCACCATTATCGAACTCGATCCGGGCGTTGGCAATATCCGGGGTGTCGCTGATCACAGGGACTCCGGAAGCACTTATCCGCTTTATGGAGGAGTTTACCACACCAAGGATGATGTCTATATCATGGATCATCAGGTCATAAACTACCGGCACATCCAGGCCCCGCGGGTTAAAATCGGACAAGCGGTGGGCTTCCATAAACATGGGATTTCTGAGCTTGTCCTTTATGGAAAGAAAGGCGGGGTTGAAGCGTTCAACGTGGCCTACCTGTACTTTGACTTCGGCCTCTTCAGCCAGCTTGATCAGTTCTTCAGCCTCTTTAATGTTATTAACCAGCGGTTTTTCAATAAAGACATGACGGCTCCGTGTAAGGGCTGCCTTCGCATATTCATAATGTGAAGCAGTAGGAGTGACAATGCTTATCACATCGGCATCGTCAATCAGATCCAGATAATTATGATAGCGATGAATCCCATAGGTCTCCGAAACCTGCCTGGCTTGCTTATCGTTGGTGTCAAAAAAGCCTATGAGGTCATAATTTTTGATGGAATTAATGCATTTTAAATGGATTTTTCCTAAATGTCCGACACCCAATACTCCGATTTTTAACATAATGCTTTTTTGTTGTAATAGATGGCAAAAGTAGGGTTTTTTTAAACATTGTGGCTGCTTTAAAAATACAAAATGTATTACACCTGCTGAAAAACAGCTTTGCCCATTTCTAAAAGGGGGATTGATTTTCAGTGGATTCACCCTTTAAGGGCCGGAAAAAAATCCGCTGAAAATCAAATTGTCCCTTTTTAGATCACAGGCAACAACTGATTTTGTTATTTTTGCAAAAATTATAAACGATTTTATTCACAAGGCAAATATAATTCCATGGTAGATTCATACAGGCATAAAGGAATGCGTCTAAAGCTGGTTGAGCAGGTTAAGGCCAAAGGGATAAGGGATGAGCGTGTACTGGAAGCGATGGGGGAAGTGCCGCGGCATGTATTTATGGATTCTTCGTTTGTCGAGCATGCTTATGAAGATAAAGCTTTTCCTATTGGGTCGGGTCAAACGATCTCCCAGCCATATACGGTAGCTTTTCAAACGGAATTATTACAGGTGAAAAAAGGGGATAAAATTCTGGAAATAGGTACAGGCTCGGGTTACCAGGCAAGTTTGCTGGCTTTTATGGGCGCTAAGGTGTTTTCTGTGGAGCGTCACAGAAAATTATATCTGAAGGCCAAAGAGATCCTGGATGAATTGGGGTATCGCGTAAAAGTATTTTACGGGGATGGATATAAAGGATTACCGACCTTTGCGCCCTTTGATAAAATCATCATTACTGCAGCAGCTCCTTATATCCCCGATGCGCTTGTGGACCAGCTGAAAACTCAAGGATGGCTGGTAGTTCCGCACGGAGACGAAGGAACACAGGTGATGAAAACGATGACGAAACAGAAGGACGGAAGCCTGAAAGAAAAGACGCACGGGCTGTTTGCATTTGTGCCCATGCTAAAAGGAAAATCTGAGGATTAACGGGAGCTGCCCTTTTTGGAAAAACCAACTATGAGTCCGGTCTAAAAACACTAAATTTATCACAGCCGCTAAAAATCAGCTTTACCCAAACCCTAAAGGGAGGCTGATTTTCAGCGGCTTCACACTTTAGGGTTCGGAGCAAAAAGCCGCTGAAAATCAAATGTGCCCTTTTTAGACCGGACTGAACTATGCCAGAACGTATTTATTCTTTAATGGTCACACTGACGGAACGTGTGATTTCCAAAGCGGTGGTAATAGTACTCAAATCTTCGTAGATTTCTCCGTTTTTGCCGGAATAGTGAGCATGCCCCACCGGCTTAAGAGCAACGGGCTCATTTTTTTTATCGGGATGAATGACAGCCTCATAAATGAGGGCCGGTTGTGCTGATGACATATATTCTTCATTTCCGGGAAACGTATTGTTTGTCCAGTGTTCATTCCAGTCGAAGGCCTGGTTGATCTCCATTCTCAGTTTTACCGGTTCCTTTATTGGATCTTCCGGCTTTAACCGGAGGATAAAGCTGCCTTGTGGAGTGGCTCCGGTATAAGTGTCGGCAACAGGGTTTTTCGGTGAAGGGAGATAGTTGCCGTATTGGTTTTTTTTACCCCGCTTGTGCCCCCATACCGGTAAAGAAGCCGGGCGCTGTATCTCTCCGGGCATCCATTGCCCTTTTTCTGCTTTGCCATGCTGAAAAACTCCTTTGCCAATTGATTGGGCTACGAATAAGGTTTGAATGAATGTGCCCTGCATATCTTCCAGCCAGAAAGCCATTAAAGGGTGATGATGTTCCGGCCCTTTCACAAAACGGATCTCTAAAAGCGGCCCACGGGCATCACGGTTTTTTTCGATGGCTTCAAATGAGGGTTCTTGCTGTTCTTTTTCTGTTGTTTTACAGCTTTGGGATCCCAGTATCAAGCCGGCAAACACCAGGATCAGGGATTTATAGTTCAGCTTTTCCATAGCGTATATTGTTGGGTCTGATGGTTATATTTCGATCATTATTCCAATCGTTGGCAGGATAGTTCCGGATGGGGTACGAATCTTTTTCAGTTTATATTTTTCCACTCCGTTTTCTTCCCGGGTTACCGGGGTTCCGTTTTCATCCAGCACGCGCAGCAGGTTAGGTTCGCTTTCTGCCTGGTAGTTCAGTACATTTTGAACATCCAGATAGAGCATCAGCGACCATTTATTAAAAAACCAGGCTTTATCTATGCGCAAGTCCAGTTGCTGAAATCCATCAAGACGTTTTTCATTGAGACGGTCATAATCCAACACTCCATCACCGCGGATGTCCCAGGCTTGTTTGACAGCCGAGCGATCCATATCCCAGGGGGTGTAGGGAGCTCCCCCTACAAAGCGAAACTTGGCCCCTACATCCCAGTTGTTTTTTAGTTCTTTTCGTAAGGTCAGGTTCAGTAAGTGCCCGTTATCCCAACTGCTGGGTCGATATTTATCGTCCTTATCCTTAAATTCACTTCTGACAAAGGTATATGAGAGGATAACATTCATC
>JAWOBQ010000361.1:0-7633 GCA_046484255.1 Bacteroidales bacterium
AAACCGGAAGTCGCCACGATATGCATGGGGCAGACCAGCAGCATGGCTGCATTGCTGCTTGCGGCGGGAGCCAAAGGAAAAAGATTTTCGCTTCCCAACGCCAGGATACTTATACATCAGCCTATGGGCGGAGCCCAGGGGCAGGCTTCCGATATAGAGATCACCGCAAGGGAAATCCTTAAAATGAAAAAAGAACTCTATGAGATCATCGCCAGGCATTCCAATCAACCTTTTGAAAAGATCGAAAAAGATTCCGACAGAGACTATTGGATGACTGCCCGTGAAGCTAAAGAATATGGTATGATCGATGAGGTGTTGATCAATAACCCTAAAAAAAATAAAGAAAAATAATCTGAAAACCCTACTTCAGAAGAAGCGTATTCTTCTGATAACTATTTAATACGACTATGGCAAAGAAAGATTCCGAACACTGTGCCTTTTGCGGACGCCAGCGCAAAGATGTCAACGTGCTGGTTTCCGGTATGGAAGGAAATATTTGTGACTATTGTGTGGGACAGGCTTATGAGATCGTCAATGAAGAACTCAAAGAAGCGCAAAAAGACAATACCCAGCTAAAGTTAAAGCGCCCCAAAGAGATCATGGATTACCTGAACCAGTACGTGATCGGACAGGAACAGGCCAAACGCATACTCTCGGTCGCTGTATATAACCACTACAAGCGCGTGATCGAGCTGAGTAAACAGAATAATAAAGAATCGGATGAAGAGGTAGAAATCGAAAAGTCGAATATCATACTGGTAGGAGAGACCGGAACAGGAAAAACCTTGATGGCACGGACTATCGCGAAAATGCTGGATGTCCCTTTTTGTATTGCCGATGCTACGGTCCTTACCGAAGCCGGATACGTAGGGGAAGATGTGGAAAGTATCCTTACCAGGCTCTTGCAGGCAGCCGATTATAATGTGGAAAAAGCGGAAAAAGGGATCGTTTTTATTGATGAGATCGATAAGATCGCACGCAAAAGTGATAACCCCTCCATTACCAGAGATGTCTCCGGAGAAGGTGTGCAACAAGCCCTGCTCAAGCTGCTGGAAGGAACTATCGTTAATGTGCCCCCACAAGGAGGAAGAAAACATCCCGAACAAAAAATGATCAAGGTCGATACCCAGAATATTATGTTCCTCGCCGGCGGCGCTTTCGATGGGATTAGTAAAATAATCGCCGGACGATTGAGAACGAATGTGATCGGTTTTAGCAGCGCGGAAGAGAAAAACCAAAGGATCGACCGCAAAAATATGCTTCAATATGTGGCTCCTCAAGACCTTAAAAGCTATGGCCTGATCCCCGAGATCGTAGGCAGATTGCCGGTAGTTACGTATCTGGACCCATTAGATAAAGAAACATTGAAACAGATACTTGTGGAACCTAAAAACTCTGTAGTGAAACAGTTCATCCATCTGTTTAAGCTGGATAATATCGAGCTGAGCTTTGAAGATGGAGTATATGACTATATTGCCGAAAAGGCTATCGAATTTGGCCTGGGAGCTAGAGGATTGCGCTCAATGCTGGAAGCTATCCTCAACGATGCTATGTTTGAAATGCCTGAAGAAATTCAGGGCAAAAAACAGAAACTCAGCATCGATGTGGATTATGTGCATGAAAAACTCAAAAAAACCAGTATCGCCAAACTTAAAGTGGCCTGATTATTGAACGGAATGCAGACCGGATAATTGATTTGCCGGCCAGGAAAATCTACATTTCAGAAAATTGATGGGATTAAACAGATTTGTGAACGACACATTTAAAACCGGATGGGATCAAGACTGACTGTATGTATGATAATGATCGTTTTTGCCCAGGCATGCAGCATGTATAAGCCTGCCAGCAAAACAGACGTGTCGATGGCTTATAATCCCCTGAAAAAAAAACTCCATCCAAAAGTAGCCATTTACCATACCGCTGAAGATAGTTCGCAGATCACCTTCCGGCAAGACCGGAATGAACTGATGTATGAATCGGAACGATCGGCCAGGGTGCAATTTAAATATGAGATCCTGACAGGATATGCCTCGAAAACAATTATAGACAGCCATTCAGTGATCATCTATGATTCGCTGCAGCAGAAAACAAAAAATACTATTGAATTTTCACACACCTTTTATCTGCCTTCCGGAGAGAACTACCTGATCCGTGCAGGAGTTAAAGACAGGAACAGCCATTTTACCGCATGGTCGTTTCATTCCGTTAAGAAAGAAAATTCATATCAGCGCGGCTTCTTCCGGATGCTTGATATGCACGATAAGGCGGTCTTTTCGCCTTTGATCAATGAGAAGGATAGCTTCCGGATACAATATGAGCATGCCCCGGCATTGACCGTCAGTTATTTTAAAGAACAATTCAAGCCGGCACGCCCCCCTTATTTGAATAACCGCAAGCGCGAACTGGAAATGGAAGCCGACAGTACGTTCCCTATAACGCTAAGCGATGGACGTAGCGAACCCCTGCAGTTTAGCCAGCCGGGAATATACCATATACAGGCTGACACAAGCCAGAAAGACGGGCTGACCCTGTTTTATTTCAGTAATGACTATCCAAAGGTCACCTCAGCAAAACAAATGATACCCCCGGTGCGTTATATTGCAACCCGGAATGAGTATAGCAATCTGCTGGAAAGTGAACATCCCAGAACCGATATTGAAGACTTTTGGCTGAAGCTGACGAATAACCCTGAACGATCCCGCATCCTGATCCGAAATTACTACAACCGCGTGGAGCAAGCCAATAAATTGTTCTTTACCCATAAACCGGGTTGGAAAACCGACCGGGGGATGGTCTATATCGTCCTTGGCCCCCCGCAGATGGTCTATAAATCTAACGATAAAGAAACATGGATCTATGGAGAATCAGCCCGTTACAATGCTATAAAAATGGACTTTATTAAAGCAGATAACCCCTTTACTGAAAATGATTATATCCTGGAGCGGTCGCCCCTGTATAAAGATGAATGGTTTTTTTCTATTAATTACCAGCGAAGATAATAAATCCCCCCTGTACAGTCAACAGGGTAATGTTGCTTTATAAAAAAATATGAGTGCAGGCGAAAACGGTTATTTTTGATCTTCAGCGGGTGTGATAAAATTTATGGTTATAGACCGGCCCTGGGGTTGATAGGGTAAAGAAAGCCCGGTAATGCCCGGATAAGGCTGCTGAAAAACAGCAAGCCGTTGTCGTACAATTAAAACAGGAAGCTGATCGATGAGCATTAAAAAAAACCTGATCTACGGGATTCATCCATTGCAGGAAGCCTTGCTAAGCGGGAAGCCTTTTGATAAAATATTTATCCGCAAGGGGCTTAAAGGAGAGAATATCAGCCGGATTAAGGAAATGGCCGGGAATTTTCATATTCCTTTGCAACAAGTGCCGGTTGAGAAACTGAACCGGCTGACGGGAAAAAACCATCAGGGTGTGGTTGGACTGGTGGCTGCTGTGGATTTTTTTACGATCGAAGATATTGTTCCGGCACTTTATGAACAGGCAAAGATCCCCTTTATCCTGATCCTGGACCAGATCTCGGATATACGGAACTTTGGCGCTATCTGCCGTACCGCTGAAGCCGCCGGAGTGCATGCTATCGTGATCCCTGCCAAAGGAGCGGCAGGTATTAATGAAGATGCTATGAAAACATCGGCCGGAGCCCTGAATCTTATACCCCTTTGCCGGAGCCATAACTTACCCGCCGTATGCCGGTTCCTGAAAAATAGCGGTATCAACCTGATGGCCGCCAGCGAAAAGGCAGCCGTCATTTACCAGCAGGCAGATATGCAAGGGCCTCTGGCTATCATTATGGGAGCTGAAGATAAAGGAATACAAGCCGAACTGCTGCAATATGCAGATATGAATATTAAACTGCCTATGAAAGGTGTGATCTCCAGCCTTAATGTGTCGGTAGCTGCCGGAATATTAATGTATGAGGTTGTCAGACAAAGAGATATAAGTTTTAAGAAAAATTAACATTTCTTTTTATATGCCGGTTCTGATTTTTTTGTTTTGTAGTCAATCATTTATACGTAACGATTATCAGGATTGCCGGCGTACAGAGCGATTTTATTCACTTGCTTTTATCAAAAGAAATGCTTATATTTGAACTCTAATAAAAAATGTATAATTTATAAAAATATATTTAATTATGGAACAGGACGTAATCGCCCCGGAGCAGGAGGCAGTGCTTGAGTTTTCACGATCTTCCGATATTGTGAACCAGGCACTTAAAACACACATTATCCACAGCAACGGATCGGCCGTTTCCGCCGGTGCTGTCCCCTCAGGTTTTTACTCGCTCGATCAGAAAACATCCGGATTTAAAAAAGCAGAACTTACGGCTATTGCTGTGCGAAAGGGGATGGGTAAAACCTCTTTTCTCCTTTCGCTGATCAACAACATAGCCATTAAACAAAAGCGGGCGGTAGCCGTATTTAGCTCCGAACGCTCTGCAGGCAGGATCATCCAGCGACTGATCGAAACAGAAACCGGATTCTCTATGAACAAGATCCGAAATAACTCCCTTAGCGAAAGTCAGCAGGAACATGCAAAAACTTTGATTAACATTATCTCCGATGCCGAGATATTTATCAATGATAACCCAAAGCCTGCAGTAGAAACCATTGCTAAGCAAAGCCGGTTGCTGGCTAAAAAGAATAAGCCCGAGGTGATCTTTGTGGATTACCTGGAAATGCTGGCCGCGAACATCCACGAGCCGGTGAGCCGGCAGGAAGAATACAGGCATATCTTACAGGAACTGCAAAACCTTTCTGAAGAACTCAATATCCCGGTGATCGTGTTTACCCAAATTCCCGGCCATCAGTCTGCTAATACCCCTTCCGCCAGGGATGTCAGCGATGAATTGAAAGAAAAAGTGAAAAACCTTATGCTGCTGCACCGTAACAATATGAAAGATACAAAGCATACGCATCAACCGAAAGGCTATGCCGAACTGCTTATCGAAAAAGACTCCCGCCTGGAAAAACAGGGAAAAGTAGGAATTAGATTTATTGAAAGTATTGATAAATTCGTAAACCTGCAATAAAAACCGTTCGCACATAATAAAGCAAACGGATTAAACCCAATGCCCCGTGAAACGAACAGCTGTTGCTTCACGGGGTTTATTTTGTATTCTGGATTTCCCGGCCCCTGAAAATTGGAAGGATTCGATTGAAGCCCGGGAAACTATAGGATTTCTATAAGCTGAATGTCAAAATACAAATCTTTTCCCGCCAGAGGATGGTTCGCGTTTAACACTACGTTGTCGCCATTGATCTCATCCACCTCCACAATTACATTCTGGCCTTCCTTCTGAGGGATCTCAAACTTTTGGCCTACCTTGACATCCATATCTTTAAAAACCTCTTCTTTACTGACCGTTACCATCAACTCATCCCGTTTTTCGCCATATGCCTGCCCGGGCGTTAATTTGACCGACTTTTTCTCTTCCGGCTCCATGCCTTCCACGGCCTCATCAAAACCTTTGATCATCTGGCCGGAACCCAACTCAAACTCCAATGGCTCTTTGGCTACCGAAGAGTCAAAAACAGTATCGTCATCAAGCTTACCTGTATAATGAACTTTTACCTTGTCGCCTTTTTTTGCCTTTGTCATAATAAATACATTTTTATGATTTGATACAAAGATAATAAATAGAACAGAAAATTGCACATTTTTTTAAGGGTTTTTTAACGATCACGGCCTATGGATTTGCTACAGCTTACGAGAGAGGCTGTTTTAGCTCCAACAGCAGGATATTTTCCAGATGGTGTGTATGGGGAAACATGTCCAGGGGCTGCACTTTGGTGACGGCATAGGTTTCATCCATTAAGGCCACATCCCTGGCCTGGGTAGCAGGATTACAGGATACGTATACAATGCGGGCCGGTTTAATTTTTAATATTTGCGCTACCACAGATTTGTGCATGCCTGCACGGGGAGGATCGGTGATTATCACTGAAGGTTTCCCGTGGCGGCTCACAAAGGCATCATCCAATACTTCAGTTATATCTCCACTGAAAAAACAGGTGTTTGTGACCCCGTTCCATTGCATGTTCTCCCGGGCATCCTGTATGGCTTCAGGAACATACTCGATGCCAATTACTTTCCGGGCTTTAGCGGCTATATATAACGCGATGCTGCCGGTCCCTGTATATAAGTCATAAACAGTTTCCTGCCCCGTCAGCCCCGCAAACTGACGGATATGCTCATAAAGATTGAATGCCTGAAGGCTGTTGGTCTGAAAAAAAGATAAGGGACTGATCTTAAAATCAAGACCCCCCAGCCTTTCTGTTAGAAAAGGCCGCCCGCTGTACGTTGTGGCCGTTAATCCGTCAAGACTGTCGTTGGGCTTTTCGTTGATGATATACATCTGGGAAATGATCTGCGGAAACTTCTCTCGCAACGGATCAAATATCCCGGCAATGGCTTTTTCATTCTTTTCACTTAACACTAATACAACCATCCATTCGCCCATCAGGTTGTTGCGCAGCAACAGATTTCTCAGCAAACCGGTCTTGCGGCGGGCATTGAAAAAGGGATATCCCTGCGCTTTGGCCAGCGATTTGACGTAGTTCCGTATATCGTTCGTGAGCGTGTCCTGCAGAAAACACTCTTCGATATCCAGTATGCGGTCGAAACGCCCGGGAGGATGAAATCCCAGCGCATCCATATCACGCCGGCTGAAATCGGTATCGGAAGTATAGTCCGTAAGCCACTTCATGTTTGAAAAAGAATATTCCAGTTTGTTGCGGTATTGTGTGGTCCGGCCGGCAGCTATAATGGCCGATACTTGCGGTAAACTGAGACGGCCGATACGAAGTAGCTGATCCTCTACCTGCTGTTGCTTGAATTCCAGTTGTACTGAGTAAGGAACATGCTGCCACCGGCAGCCGCCGCAAATAGTGAAATGCTTGCAAAACGGCTGCTCCCGGAGTGATGAATATTGATGGAATCTTGTCACTTCCCCCTCCATATAAGAACGGCGCTTTTTGCTTACCTGGATATCCACTATGTCACCCGGAGCAGCATAAGGAACAAATACTACCTGATCATTGACCTTGCCCAAAGCCTTGCCTTCAGAACCAAAGGCCGTAATCTCAACACCCTCCAGGTATGGACGCCTGTTTCGTTTTTTTTCCATGTCTTTCCTCGTTTTTTAAAATACAAAAATAAGGCCTTTACCATAATTGAGGCGGGTATGAAAATACAATATTTATTTCACCCGCTGAAAATTAAATATAAACTTATAATAGAATTAAAGATCATATGTGAATTTGTAGTAGGATTTAAATGTTAAACTGTAAACTTTTTAGAACGAGTCAGACCGGCCAACGCGCACCCCTGCGGGGAGACATCCGCTAAGCGAGATTTGCCGGTTTTACAATTCGCTAAGCGAGATTTGTAATCTCGCTTCCTCGCTTTTCCGGTTTTACAATTCGCTAAGCGAGATTTGTGATCTCGCTTCCTCACTTTTCCGGTTTTACAATTCGCTAAGCGAGATTTGCAATCCCGCTTCCTCGCTTTTCCGGTTTTACAATCCGCTAAGCATCCCGGACCAGCGCGTGGATGTAAACATCTTTGAACGGCACCTCTTCTTTGAAATGAATGCCGAACATCATCATCCGTGCCACCC
>JAWOBQ010000362.1:0-4938 GCA_046484255.1 Bacteroidales bacterium
CATCCACATTGGGCTGGGCAAAAAGCTCTTTCGCATTGCCGGGTTTGCAACTCCCTCCATATAATATAGAAGTTTCATCCGCCAGGGCAGGGCCATAATTCTCGGCGATCAATTCACGGATAAAAGTATGCATTTCCCGGGCTTGTTCAGGGCGGGCGGTTTTTCCTGTGCCGATCGCCCACACCGGTTCATAGGCAATGATCAATTGACGGAAGCGGGATCCCGGTAAATGGAAGATGCTTTCATCCAATTGTTTCTTTACGGTTTGGTTTTGCTGCCCTGATTCCCTGGCTTCCAGTGATTCCCCGCAACAAAACACAGGCTGTAACCCCTGATCCAGCACTGCCTCTGTCTTGAGCTTTAAAAAATCATGGCTCTCCCCGAAATACTGACGTCTTTCCGAATGGCCAAGGACCACGTATTCTGCACCTGCAGAGCGGATCATATCCGCTGATACCTCGCCGGTATATGCTCCCTGTTGGCGGTGATAGCAATTTTGAGCTCCAACCGACACCACCGGCTCTTCCCGGCTGTGGGATACGGCTAATGGTATCCATGGAAAAGGCGGGATGATCACCAGCCTGGCATTTCCCCCAGCCGGGACCGGCCGGGATTTTGTGAGCTCCATTATTTCAGAAACCAGCGAAATAGCTTCATCCTCAAGCATATTCATCTTCCAGTTTCCGGCAACGATTTGCGTTCTCATAGCTTTTTTCTTTGCTTCAAAATTAAATAAAATTATGTAATCCGTACACGGGGATCTAAATATCCATACAAAATGTCAATAAATATATTGATAATCACCAGGATAACCGAAATAAAGAGCACAGCACCCATGATCACCGGAAAATCATATTGCTCCAAAGCAGTGACAATAACAACGCCCAGCCCTTTCCAGTCGAAGACATATTCTACAAAAACAGCCCCCGCCAACAGTGAAGCAAACCAGCCGGAAGTGGCTGTGATTACCGGGTTTAGGGCGTTACGCAAGGCATGCCGAACAATAACGCGGGGCCGGCTTAACCCCTTGGCATGGGCCGTCTTGACATAATCCTGGGAAAGTACATCCAACATCGAACTGCGCGTCAGCTCAATAATAATTGCTAAAGGACGGATGCCCAACGTCAGGGCCGGAAGGATCAGATTCTTTAGATCCAGATACTTGCCCTGACCGTAATCATCAACGGAATACATGCTCCCGATCATGTTCAGCCCGGTATATTCGCCTAATACAAAAGCAAATAGCCAGGCAATCAAGATAGCCGCAAAAAAGGAGGGAGCAGACATGCCCAAAACCGAAACCACCAAAGCAGACCTGTCAAAAAGGGAGTCTTTCTTCAGTGCACTGAATGTGCCGATTATCAACCCCAGCAATAAAGCAAACGACATAGCCGTCAGCGCCAGCAAGGCGGTCTTGGGAAATGCCCCGGCAAGAATATTGTTTACCTTACGCTTGCTTTGATATGACTGCCGTAAATAGGGCTTCTTTAATACCAGAACGCCTTCCGAACCCGTGGCTGCCAGGGATAGGGTTGTTCCGTAATGCGCTTTATCCAGATAAAAATAATGATCCGGATCGCTGCGGTTATGCCAGGAAATTACAGAAACATCGTTTAAATAGTTTAAGTATTGCTGATATAAGGGCTTGTCTAACCCCAGGTCTTTGCGGATCGCTTCTACCGACGAAATATCCGCCCGCTGACCAAGCATCATCCGGGCCGGATCCCCCGGCAAAATATTAAATAAAAAGAATACTATGGTCACGACGCCCAGCATTACCAGCAAACCATAGCCCAAACGGCGAATTATGTAGCGCGCCATAGATGCAAATTTGATATTTCGTTGTACATTTGTTTCTTGGTTATCCCAATGCCAATAGGATCACTTTTTTTTAGCAATCAAAAGTATAAAAATTGAAGATAAATGAACCCATGAGACAGGAATCATTTTTTTTACCAAAGCGTCAGTTGAATTTCTACGGGAAATTATTTTCGATAGAGATTCCATGGGTGATGGGAATTATAAATATCACCCCCGACTCATTTTTTGATGGCGGCCGGTATCAGGAAAAAACGGCGATGCTGAAACAAGCGGAAAAGATGCTTTCTGAAGGGGCTGATATTCTCGACATTGGAGCCATGTCTTCCCGGCCGGGAGCAAAGATCATCGCTGCAGAGGAAGAAAAACAGCGCCTTTTGCCGGCTTTACAGAGCCTGCGAAAAACCTTCCCGAAAGCTATTCTTTCCGTGGATACTTTCCGCTCTGAAATCGCAAGAGAAGCTGTAGATAATGGAGCCGGCATGATCAATGATATCTCCGGGGGAACAATGGATGAGCTGATGTTCCGGACTGTTGCGGAACTCAATGTGCCGTATGTCCTGATGCATATGCAGGGAACACCCCAAAATATGCAAAAAAATCCGCAGTATAATGACGTGACCCTCGAAGTAGGAGCGTTTTTTGCGCATCAGTTGCAGAAACTGAAACTGTTGGGAGTTAAGGATGTGATCCTTGACCCCGGGCTTGGATTTGGGAAAACCCCGGATCATAATTTCCGGCTGTTGAAGGAATTGCACCATTTTAAAATTTTTGAACTTCCGCTCCTGCTTGGCCTTTCACGGAAATCTATGCTCAAAAAACTGCTGGGAACATCCCCGCAAAATGCCCTTAATGGAACGACAGCCCTCAATGTGATCGCTCTGGAGCGTGGAGCCGCTATCCTGCGCGTACACGACGTGAAAGAAGCCAAACAAGCTGTTCATGTCGTGGAAAAACTGCATAGAGACGATTGAAAACCAAAAGAGTGAAGCCGCTGAACCGGGCATGCCTTTACAAAACTCACAGTAACACCTATGCCGAAGCTTCCGGCTCAGAAGGAGATGATCATATGCGGGCTGCCGGGTCGGCGAAGGGGGGAGGCAGGGGATTTTGGATTGGAGCTGGTTTTGCCCCGGAGAGATCTGTTTGCATTTCACGGGGTTAAGGTGTAATAAATGTTGAATGAGCCCGGTCTAAAAACCATAAATGCATCCCAGCCGCTAAAAATCAGCTTTACCCCATCCCTAAAGGGAGGATGATTTTCAGTGGCTTCACCCTTTAGGGTTCGGGGTAAAAAGCCGGTGAAAATCAAATGTGACCTTTTTAGACCGGACTCTTGAATTTTTCGACCCGGCTTAATAAAAAAACAAAATATTTTGATTGCTCTGTGGATTGTATTACATTTGTGACGTATAAAATTTGATAGGAAAAAAGCACGAAATCCATGAGCTGGACATTGATAATCGTATTGATCCTGATAGGCATTATGTTATTGCTTTTGGAGCTGTTGGTTATTCCGGGAGCTACGGTAGCGGGTATTGCCGGCTTTGGCTTGATCGTATTTTCCATCTATATGGCTTACGACGGTATGGGCGTGGTTGCCGGCCATTGGACGCTGGCAGGCACTTTAATAGTATCATTGATAAGCATAATACTGGCGTTTCGTTCAAGGACCTGGAAAAAGGCCGGCCTGGATTATTCCATTACCGGAAAAGCTTATACCCTTGAGCCCGATAGCGTAGTAAAAGGAGATACCGGTACGGCCACCTCCAGGCTTACCCCCTCAGGAAAAGCCCGGATCAAAGGGCAGTATTATGAGGTGCAATGCCAAAGCGGAATGGTGGATGCCAAAAGAAAAGTGATAGTCACAAAAGTTGAAGGAAATAAAATTTATGTAAAACCGATAAATACCAATTAAAAATTTAGTTTATGGAATTAGGAATTATGATTGCCATTGGTGTAGCTGCGATATTTTTCTTGTGGCTCATCTTTTATTTTATCCCTGTAGGGCTGTGGTTTTCAGCACTGGTCTCTAATGTGCGGATATCTCTTTTACAATTGATCCTGATGCGCTGGCGTAAAGTTCCCCCGGGAATTATCGTAACGGCGATGATCAACTCTACCAAAGCAGGCTTGAACTTAACACGCGACCAGCTGGAAGCTCATTATCTGGCCGGTGGCCGGGTGAAGTCTGTAGTGAATGCCCTGATCTCTGCTGAAAAAGCAAATATGGGGCTGGACTTTCAGACGGCTGCAGCCATTGACCTGGCCGGAAGGGATGTGCTGGAGGCTGTGCAGATGTCGGTAAATCCCAAAGTGATTAATACCCCGCCGGTATCGGCCATCGCTAAAGATGGAATACAGCTGATCGCCAAAGCCCGTGTTACTGTCAGAGCAAATATTAAACAACTGGTCGGCGGAGCCGGCGAAGAAACTGTGCTGGCACGTGTCGGCGAAGGAGTCGTCTCTTCTATCGGCTCCGCGCAAAGCCATAAAGCCGTGCTCGAAAATCCCGACTCTATCTCCCGTGTCGTCCTGGAAAAAGGTCTGGACTCCGGTACCGCTTTCGAAATACTGTCTATTGATATTGCCGATGTAGACGTTGGTAAGAATATCGGTGCTGAACTCCAAATGGATCAGGCATATGCCGATAAAAATATCGCCCAGGCCAAAGCGGAAGAAAGGCGCGCTATGGCCGTAGCTGAAGAACAGGAAATGAAAGCTAAAGCACAGGAGGCCAGAGCGAAAGTGATCGAAGCGGAAGCCGAAGTGCCTAAAGCTATCTCCGAAGCATTCCGCTCTGGAAACCTCGGCGTTATGGATTATCAAAAGTATCGAAATATTCAGGCCGATACGGATATGAGAAATTCTATCGCAACACCTGAAGAAGATGCGTATGATGGGGAGTCTAAAGATCGTACAGAGAAAGAGGAGCACGATAAAAAAGGGGATAAAGGGGATAAGAAAGGAGATTGATAGAAATAAAATATTCCCGCGGTAACCAATAACATGCAGGAATTACTCCGGTATTTCCTGTATGTTATGTATTGGTTGAGGCCGGTCTAAAAAGGTCACATTTGATTTTCACCGGCTTTTTACCCCGAACCCTAAAGGGTGAAG
>JAWOBQ010000002.1:0-10893 GCA_046484255.1 Bacteroidales bacterium
CAATTTCATTGTTCCCAGAGCATATTCAACAAATATCGTTGGTTCTACTGGGAATCAAAGTGCCGGAAAAAATGTAAGCCTGACTTTTCTATCGCTTAAACAAATCATGAGTCCGGTCTAAAAACACTAAATGTATCACAGCCGCTGAAAATTAAATATGCCCTTTTTAGACCGGACTCAATCATCAAAAGGGCAAAGACGGAAAATATAAAAGGCAGGCAAACCGGAAAACAATTCAACGGATCAATGATTCAATGAAAATCCAAAATAATGCTTCCACTATGACTGATATTAAACCCTTACCGTAAATGGGCTGTTGTTTTCAATGCATTCCAGAAGCTTTGTCTTAAATTTCCAGCACGTCATATGCCGTAAAGAAAGGCACTCCGATATTTCATAACTGGATATCTTCGGATTTTTGCATACCATATAACTGATCTTAAAAGCGACAGGTAAAGGAATGCGACAGTGGTGGAACATAGTATGCGCCGTTGCAGATTCTGTTTTTTTGCAACGGGTACAGCGACGGGAATAAGGAGTGCCCCCCATGCAATAATTGTGATGCCCACAACAACGGCAAGTAAAACCGTCTGCCCATTTACACTCCGCAAGAAACTTGTTGCAAGCTTCTGTAGTGCCAAAATATGCGTCAAATTCGCTATCTGTCAGTTGTTCAAAAAAGGCTTTCAAAACAAAATCATATTTATATTGTTAAATATGTTGAATAATTTCTGAGGCAAATGTAAAAAAAAATAGTGATAAATAAGCGCTATATTAAAAAAATTATATGTATCTTTGCAGCCGGAAGTAAGTTATTAAACCATTAATGAATCCGGTCTGAAAACGACCATTTGATTTTCAGCGGATATAATAAATTTTGTGTTTTTAGATCAGGTTCAATAATATAAATTCAAAAATATGATAACATTGAGATTGAGTGTTTTATTAAGTGCGTTGGTTGCATTTATTGCGTGCGGGAATATATCTTCGGATAGCAATAATGATACAGCTAAGCCGGATCAGAATTTCATTGATCAGAGCGAGCAGCAAGAAGTTTCCTCATCCGGTAAAGGGATGGATGATTCCTATGCATCTGGTCCGGATTCTTCTGATAAAGAGAACAGTAAGACAGTTTCTAAAGGCAGTTCCGAGCCGGTTCAGATGGATAAGGAAATGTTTTTAGAGCGAGTTTTTAATTATGAAGAAAATCCGGAAACCTTTAAGTTTAAAGGGAATCGCCCGGCCATTATTGATTTTTATGCCGACTGGTGTGCTCCCTGCAAACGTGTAGCACCCATCATGGATGATCTGGCCGGGGAATACCAGGGCAAGGTGGATATATATAAAGTCGATACTGAACAGGAAAAGGAACTGGCTTCAGTTTTTCGTATCTCCAGCATCCCTTCAGTCTTGTTTATTCCTGCTAATGGAAAACCGGCAATGTATTCCGGTGCTTTTCCAAAGTCGAAATATCAGGAACTAATGCATGAGCATTTTGAGTTATAGCATTGACGGAAATTGTTCGTTTCAGCCAAGACGCGGTCTGAAAAGGAATTAATTGATAAATAAATAGAACCAATAAATAAGTTCAGTCTAAAAAGATCACATTTGATTTTCAGCGGTTTACCCCAAACCCTAAAGGGTGAAGCCGCTGAAAATCAGCCACCCTTTAGGGACGGGGTAAAGCTGATTTTTAGCGGCTGTGATAAATTTAGTGTTTTTAGACCGGACTCATAAATAGATAGAACTAATAAATAGAACTTAATAAATAGAACCAATAAATTAATTATAGATTTTTAGTATTATGGAACATTTAACAAAGCAAACATTTCAGGAAAAGGTATTCAATTTTGAAAAAAACAAAGATTGGAAATTCGAAGGGGATCTTCCCTGTATCATAGACTTTTATGCAGACTGGTGTCAGCCGTGTAAGATAGTAGCTCCGATATTGGAGGAATTATCCAAAGAATATGAAGGGAAGATCAATATTTACAAAGTTGATACGGAACAGGAAAAGGAATTAGCGGCAACATTTGGTATCCGCAGTATTCCGTCAATACTTTTTTGCCCTGGGGAAGGACAGCCACAGATGGCTCAGGGAGCATTACCCAAAGATTCACTAATTCAGGCCATTGATGATGTGTTATTGGGTCAGGGGCAAAAAACGGATTCTCAGTAATTTGGTTTTTAATTGTAAAAACGCAGCCTTCGGGTTGCGTTTTTTTTTGGTTTTTTTATTTCGGTTTTCCGGTTTTCGTACTTTTGCGGTTTAATCCGGGATCGCCCCGGATAAGTTAACCCAAAACAAAAGATCAATGCAAGTATCCTTTAAAAGAATTCATAAAGGTACTTTCACGTTTCGTCGCTGGAGCCGTCAGCCTTATGCTGTTTTCCGTTCTTTGGGCGCAGAAGTCAGGATTGCAGGCCTGGCTTTAGCGGTATCTGCAGTTTTTGTGCCGTGGGAAAGCCTGGCTCAAAAGCAAGATACCCTTGCTTCGGATTCACGTATCGACATGGATGAGGTTGTGGTCACCGCCCGGAGCAGTGAGGTTATCTATAGCCAGATGGCCCGCGTAGTGGAAGTGCTGGATGAAAATGAGATCCGGAAGTTGCCCGTGCAATCGGTAGATCAATTACTGGAATACGCCATGAACGTAGATGTCAGAAAACGTGGCGGAATGAATGTACAGGCAGATATTAGTATCCGGGCCGGCTCCTTCGACCAGGTGATGATCCTTCTTAATGGTGTCAATATCACCGATCCCCAGACAGGGCACCATAATTTAAACCTTCCCGTTGACCTTTCCGCAATAAAACGTATTGAGATCCTTTCGGGCCCCGGATCGCGGATCTTCGGGCCCAATGCATTCAGCGGGGCAATTCACATTATTACCGGTACCGAACAACAACAAACGCTTAATACCGGCTTTCATGCCGGCGAAAATGGCTATGCCAAAGCTACGGCTAATACCGCCCTGCAGGCTAAAAACACGGACCATTTTATAGCCGCCGCTTATGCCAGAAGTGACGGATACATCAAAAATACAGACTTTGATATAGGGTCATTTTTTTACCGCAACACCTGGCAACCCCACAATGATCATCGCATCGACTTTCAAGCCGGATATAACCATAAAAAGTTTGGGGCCAATAGCTTTTATACCCCTGTATACCCCGGACAGCTTGAACAAGTCCGCACAAAATTCAGCAGTATCTGCTACCGTGCAGATCTTAAGCTTAAGACAGAAGCCAAGCTGTATTGGCGAAGAAATCATGATCGCTTTGAGCTTTTCCGGAATACAGCGCCTGACTGGTATGCTCATCATAATTATCATATGTCGGATGTGGGCGGTGCCTCTGTCAATAGCACCATCCCCCTAAAAATCGGGGAACTTTCCATAGGTGCCGAATACCGGATGGAAAAAATCCAGAGCAATGTGCTGGGGAAAGTTACCGGAGATACCATAGTTGCCCCGGGGGAAAAAGACGGTTTTTTTACCAAAGCCAGTGGCAGGGATAATGTAAGTGTATTCGGAGAGTATGTGATGAACCGGAAAAACTTGTATGCTGCCGCCGGTCTTATGGCGAATTATAACACCGCAATTTCAAATCAGTGGAAATTCTTTCCGGGCCTGGACATAAATTATCGCTTTAACAATTATTTCCATGCATTTGCCTCAGGGAATTATGGAATGCGCCTGCCTGCATTCACAGATCTGTATTATGAAAGCCCTACCAATCAGGGTAACCAAAATCTTAAGCCGGAGGAATCGGCTACTGTAGAAGCCGGGGCTAAGCTCTTTTTCGCCAATAATATGGTTCGTGCTGCCGGATTTTATCGCCGCGGAAACAATATTATTGACTGGCTGAAAAAAGAAGAGCAGGATAAATGGAAAACGATGAATCTTACTACCCTGAATACAACCGGCCTTTCCATTCAATTTAAATCAGATTTAAAAAAAATTTTTCCGAATAGCTTGTTTAAAATGGCAGGTCTATCTTACAGTTTTGCCTATCAGGAAAAAAATGCAGAGAATTATATCTCGCAATATGCTATGGATTACTTAAGAAACAAGATGAACCTCAGAGTTCAGAATAGAATAACAGAAAAATTCAATCTGTTATGGGCCCTAACCTGGCAAGACCGGGCCGGAAGTTTTATCTTGTATGAAAATGGAGCTTATGGTAAAGAGACAGCCTATAAACCTTTCTGGATGCTGGACCTCCGGCTAAGCTATACATGGGAAAGCATTAGCCTGTATTCAGAAGTAGCTAACCTGTTTGATGTCCAATATTATGATATCGGGAATGTGCCACAGCCCGGACGATGGCTGAAATTTGGACTGCAGTGGGAACTGAAACTCAAATCGTAAACAGAATAGCAATACTGAAGCCGCTGAAAATCAGCTGCCCTTTAGGTATGAGGCAAGGATGATTTTTAACGGCTGTGATAAATGTTATGTTATTATACCGGTCTCAATACAGAAAATTTCTTTGAAAATATTGGTGCTGTAGCCTGCCATCAAATATTGTTATCGATGAATATGCTGGTATTTCATACAGCCTGTCGCTGGAAAAAATATGGAAGCGGATTTTTTTTTGAGCTTAATCCTTCTAAATTATTTAAAATTAGTCTTGATAATGCGGGAATTTATTTTGAGTTTCAATCTAAATTGATCACATAGCCAACTTTTTTGCTATTTTTATTGTCTTTACTTGTGAAACGTGATAATATTTATTACTTTTGTTACATGATTTAAATATATATTCTTAATATGTTTTTGCGGTATATAACATTGGTTGCCATTTTTGTCCCGTATATTGGATTTGGGCAGGGTTCTGAAGGTCATGATGACCAGCATTACCATGAGCATGAGGCAAAAAATGTATTGTTTGAGGAAAACAAGGGGCAATGGGGGGAAGCTCCTATATATCGTTCATCTTTTCATGGGGGTTATGCCTACTTTGAGTCCGGTCAGGTCAAATATGTTGTTAAAGATATGGAGGCGGTCTCAAACTTGCTGGGGTTTAAAATGAAATCGCCAGAGTATCGTAAAAAGAATACGCCCGAGCCTGATATTCCTCATCATGCATATACCGTTAACTATGAAGGCAGTAACAAAGATGCTGAGGTGGTTTCCCGCCGGAAGACGGATGATTATGTGAATTATTACCTTGGGAATGATCCTTCCCATTGGGCTTCTAACGTACGAAAATTCAGGGAAATTGAATACCTGGGATTGTATGACGGGATCAATCTGCGGTATGAGCAGCTGGAAAGCTTTATGAAGTATACGTTTACCATAGAGCCCGGGGCTGATCCTGCGCAGATCGTAAAAAATTATAAACATGTGGACCGGCTTCGCCTGAAAGACGGCCAATTGATGGTAAAAACATCCGTTCAGGATATCATAGAGAATATGCCTTATGCCTATCAGGTTACAGGCGATGACACCGTAGAAGTTGCTTGTGAGTTTGAACTGGAAGACAAGAACGTCAGTTATACGTTTCCTGAGGGATATGACAGTAGTGCTACTTTATATATAGATCCGACCCTGGTGTTTTCAACATATACCGGGTCTACTTCTGATAACTGGGGGTATACGGCTACGTATGATTCGGAAGGCAATGCCTTCGGCGGGGGTGTTTCTTTTGGTTCAGGCTATCCTACAACGACCGGAGCATATAGCGAAGATTACGGGGGTGGGGGTGTGGATATAGTAATTACCAAATTTGATACTACCGGCTCCAATCTCATTTACTCTACGTATATTGGAGGTTCTGGTGTTGAAGTGCCTCATAGTTTGATATGTAACAGCTTTGATGAACTGATCCTTCTGGGAACTACGAGTTCCCCCGATTATCCTACCACAGAATTTGTCTTTGATACGACCTTTGCAGGCGGTTCTTCCTTTTTGCTTACCGATGTGATCGATTACGCCAATGGTTCGGATATCGTGGTCAGCAGGCTGGCTGAAGACGGAACGGCCCTGGAAGCATCCACCTATGTGGGTGGCTCAGATAATGACGGGCTAAATATTTCATCTTCACTGAGTTATAATTATGCTGATGAAGTAAGGGGCGAGGTAATGGTGGATGAAAACGATATGATATATGTAGCCTCTTCCACTCATTCCCAGGATTTCCCAATGGGCGGAAAATCCTTTCAAAACAAGCCCCAGGGGGGGCAGGACGGGATCGTTTTTAAAATGACCATGTATCTGGATGGATTGTTGTGGGCAGGATACATGGGAGGCTCCGGCGATGATGCCGTCTATAATATCAATGTAAGTGAAGACTTTAGCGTTTATGTAGCCGGAGGAACCACTTCACAGGACCTGCCGGTGACCCCGAATGCACATCAAACCAACTACAATGGAGGGCAGGCTGACGGCTTTGTTGCTGAAATAGATAACTCAGGCACACAATTGGTAGCCTGCACCTACTATGGCACAGATGAGTATGATCAGATCTATTTTATTGATCAGGATCTGGATGGAGGAATATACTTACTGGGGCAAACCGGGCACGACGGTACCAATTACATATATAACGCACCATGGAGCCAGGTTGGTGGAGGGCAGTTTGTAAGCCAGATAAACGGAGTGCTGGAAACCATAACCTTCTCCACAGCCTTTGGCAACCCCAATAACTCCGGGCCCGATATTTCACCCACCACTTTTATGGTAGATTACTGCGGCAGCCTTTATATTGCGGGGTGGGGCGGACAGCTAAACGGATTTGGCGGAACATCCGGCTTACCTGTTACGTCCAATGCCTTTCAAACAACAACCGATGATAATGATTATTACTTCATGGTATTGGATAAAGATGCTCAGGATTTGCAGTATGCAACCTTTTTCGGAGGGGATCAAAGCTCCGGTGAACATGTCGATGGCGGAACCAGCCGCTTTTCCAAAAAAGGAGCTATCTATCAGGCTATCTGCAGCGGATGTGGAGGATATTCCGATATGCCTACGACCCCGGGCGCCTGGTCGAGTACCAATAACAGCTCAAACTGTAACCTGGCCGTTGTGAAGTTTGATTTTGACGTGAAAGCTGTTATCGCTGACTTTGAACGACCAAAATCAGGATGTGTTCCCTATACCATTACCTTTGAAAACCGTTCCTACTCTTCCGGAACAAAAACGCACTACCTCTGGGATTTTGGCGACGGAGATACTTCAATGGCGTATAACCCTACCCATACCTATACCCAAAAAGGAACGTACGAAATTACGCTGGTTGTCGTGGATTCCACTACCTGCAATATCGCCGATAGCATTAAATATCAAATCCTTGTGCTTGGGGATACGGTGGAAGTATTGCCCGATGTTCAAGTTTGTAAAGGCGACTCAATTGAAATTGGTATAGATCCCTATGATTCTCCCAATGTGATGTATAACTGGAGCCCGGTTTTTTATGATCCTACAATACCAACACAATTTATGCCTACTTCACATATTAGCCGCTCGCGCGCTACTGTTCTTCCACGGAATGATACTACTTTTTATCTGGTGGTTTTTAACCAGGTATGTGCTGACTCTATTGTGCAATTTGTTGAAGTTATTGACCTTGAAGCTGATGCAGGGCCCGACCTGGAGCTTTGCGACAGTGCATTTTCTATAACAGGGCATGGAAGTGGAAATGACAGCCTGAAGTATATCTGGTCATCCGATGGATATTTTTCCGATACCTTAAATACCAACCTGGATGACAGTACCTTGAATTACACTTTAAAAACCAATAATAAAGACTTTTTCTTAAAAGTAACCGACGGAAACTGTGAAGATGAGGATACGGTGAATGTCAGTTTTTTAATTGATATTGCCGATTCTACCAAAACACCTACTTGTTACGGAGATTGTGATGGAAGTATTCATGTGGCCGCTTATGGCGGAAATCCGCCCTATTCTTATACCTGGAGTAACGGGCAAACCGGACAGTCCATAACAAACCTTTGTGATGGTGTGTATACCGTTACGGTTTATGATGCTGATTCCTGTCTCGCTGTAAAAGAAATTCACCTTCAGGAACCCCAGCCTCTCCTCAGTAATACAAAGGTCTCCAATGCTCCCTGCGAAGAAGTATGTATCGGCGAGATCGAAGTGAACCCTACCGGTGGGACATCACCCTATTCCTATAGCTGGAGTGACGGACAAACCGGAAGTGTTGCCGACCAACTCTGTGTGGGAGAATATGTGGTTACGATTACAGATGATCATGGATGTACCGAAATTGATACCGCTGAGGTGGAAGATATGTCTGTTCATTTGGATTTTCAAGCATTTGCAGATTCCGATACCATCGCGGAAGGGCAGTCTACCCGGATATATACCCAGGATACGGCAGGGTATTTCTATAGCTGGACTCCCGTTGCCGGGCTGAAATCGCCCAATTCAGCTTCCACAAAAGCATCTCCGAAACAAACCACTACATATGTGGTTACTATTTCTGATCAATACGGATGTACCTTTACCGATACGGTGACGATTCATGTAAAACCCGTTACCTGTGATGATCCCTATATATTTGTACCTAATGCATTTACGCCTGACGGGGATGGAAAGAACGATGTGTTGTATGTGCGTACGCAATTTGCCGATAATTTATATTTTGCCGTATATAACCGCTGGGGGGAAAAAGTTTTTGAAACAAAAGATATTAATGAAGGCTGGGATGGAACTATAGAGGGGGAGAAAGCTGAAAAAGGAGTGTATGTGTACTATCTGCGGGTGGTTTGTTTCACCGGAGAAGTATACGAGGATAGTGGAAATGTAACCTTGATCCGATGAGGAAAATAATTCTCATACTATTGTGTGTTGTATTGCAGGGCCTTTGGCTTAATGCACAGGATATACATTTTTCACAATTCGGGAATTCACCGGTTATGATCAACCCGGCTCAGACTGGCTTTTTCAACGGAGCCCATCGTTTTACCAGTAACTACCGTTCGCAATGGGGCTCTTTTACCGTGCCGTTCCGAACGTTTTCCTTTAGCTATGATATGCAACCGGCCTACCGGTTGATCAAGAATGATATGTTGGGGGTGGGTGCATGGGTTTATGGAGATAAAGCAGGCGATTCTGATCACGGCATTTTGCAAACCAGCCTTTCCTTATCGTATATTTTCAGCTTAAATGAAAGTGATAATAACCACCTGGGAGTAGGATTCTTAAGCTCCTGGGCACAACGTCAAATGAGTTACGATAAACTTTATTTCGACCAGCAGTTTAACGGGGAATATTTTGACCCTTCCTTGCCAACAGGGGAAGATAAAGGGACTAAATCCTATAGTTATTTTGATTTTAATGTTGGAGTGCATTGGCGATACCAACCCGGCAAGGATAATTACTATAATGCAGGGGTTAGCTTCAGCCATATCACCCGGCCCAGCCAAACTTTTCAGAATAACGAAACTTCACGTCTGCCCATGAAAACCATTGCTTATGGGAATCTCTCTGTTCCATTTGATGCGGAACATGCTATTGTGCCCGGTTTTATGTCCGCTTTTCAGGGAACTGCTTCGGAGATCGTGGTCGGGATGGATTACAGATATACCCTGGCCCCTAAAAAATATAATTATACGGCTTTATCCCCCGGGCTGTACTATCGTACCGGAGATGCATTGATATTGGCTGTACAGCTGGATTATCAGCACTGGCGGTTTGGCGTTAGCTATGATATGAATATCTCTGACCTGAGCAATGCAAGCAGAGGATTGGGTGGACTGGAAATGGCCATTATTTATAAACTTCCGCGTACTGATATTCATCGAAGAGATGCAATCCCCTGTCCGATTTTTTAAAAGCCACGGGCAATAGTATAATTTTGCCTGAACTTTTTTGTTTGATAAACCGTTGCTATTATTGTGAAGTCTCTGAAATATATTATTATTCTGACTGGCTTGTGCCTTTGTTTTTTCCAATTACAGGCACAGCGTCCTGCCGAAATGAAAAAACAGGGACTGGAGGCTTTTAAGCAGGGGAACTATTACAGGGCAGCTGAATTTTTTCAGGAAAGTATTAAAAGGGGTGGGAAAAATGATACCGTACTTTTCTTTCTGGCGGAAGCCAAACGAAAAGTCAATTATTGCGGGGATGCCCTGCAGTATTATCTGGAACTTTCCCAAAAAGATTCAACTACATTTCCCCAGGCCGTTTTTTATGCAGGATTGATGTATAAACGATTAGGCCAGTATGATAAATCTCAGGATAAATTTCTGGAATATTCTATACTTGAAGATCAATCCATTCCGGAGGAAAGGCTTGAACAGGAGATTAAATCCTGCAATGTGGCACGCGAGCTGATTAAAGACACTATAAACGTGGATATCGAAGACCCCGGAGAACACATTAATTCACACTATACCGACTTTGGGGCGGTGCAACTCTCTGATCAATCAATTTATTTTTCCAGTTTAAGGCCTGTAAGCGACGAAGAAAGCTCAGGCTTAATACCAAGAGATTTCAGAACGGATATCTATAAATCCCGCGTATCAACGGGCGGATATAGCCCTGGCAGGCGATGGAATTCCCCGGTCAATCATAAGCGGAAGCATACCGCTAATATCGCTTTTAACCAGGATGAAAATCTCTTGTATTTTACTCGCTGCGACAGAGTAGATGGTGAAATGGTTTGTCATATCTATTATAGTGAGAAAAACGCAAGGAGTTGGGGAACTCCCCAAAAGCTTCCCGGGATTATTAATAAAGCGGGGTACACTTCAACACACCCGCATATCACCAAAACAGCCGGGCAGCCGGTTTTGTATTATACTTCCGACCGCCCAGGCGGACAGGGAGGACTGGATATATGGTATTCCATTATTCAAAACGGGGAATATACTACGCCTGTAAATCTTGGGACCAGAATAAATACGCCGGGGGATGA
>JAWOBQ010000015.1:0-5796 GCA_046484255.1 Bacteroidales bacterium
ACTCGCTAATATCAGTGGGATTAAAATTATCTTTTCCGTTCATCCAAGAACCAAAAAGAATATAAAAAAATTTGACTTATTGGATAAGCTTTACGAATCCAAGAGTTTTCTAATGATAGACCCCGTTGGCTACTTAGATATGCTTGTATTGATCAATAATGCACATTTCATATTGACAGATTCTGGAGGACTTCATGAGACGGGGCAACACTTAGAAGGAGACGTGCAATCATGGTATCAGAGGAACCTAAAAAATGGCACCTCTGCCTCTACGTGGCCGGGGACAAACAAACGGCCGATAATAGCGTCGGTCTGTTAAAGCAAATCTGCGAGGAAAATATTGCCGGAAAATACGAAATTGAAGTTTTTGATATAATGGCAAACCCGCAAATCGCTTTGGAGGAAAACATTATTGCAACCCCTTACCTTATCAAAAAACGTCCTCCCCCGAAAAGAAAATTAATTGGCGAGCTTACTGACAAAGCAAGATTGTTAAGAGGAATAGGGATTGAAAATAATCCAGATTTATAATATGAATAAGGCTCATTGACAAATGATCCGCTAATTCTAAATTATTCTAGAATCTTTTTTTCTTGAATCAACCTTTTTATAATCGTTGATTGGTTGAAAGATCGGGGCACAAAAAAAATGACATTGCTGTCGATTTCAATAGAGACTCCGGTTTAAAATTTTACGGATGAAAATGAAAATGGATACAAAAGAGTCAAAAAAGAAAATTATAAAAGAGTTACATGAAGCCATTGTACAATCGGACATTAATTCGGAAATTGCGGAACAAGTGATAGAGGCTCTTGAAGATTCGCTACTACGAGAAAAGGAACTCTACGCAATAATGGACAGCTCCAGAGCTGTTCTGGAAGCAAAAAGTTTCATTGGCGCTGCAAAAGCTATTTTTAACCACTGTAGAGACGTAATCGGAGCAACTTCAGGCTATGTTGCTTTGCTCAATGAGAACGGGGCAGAAAATGAGGTGCTCTTTTTAGAATCCGGGGGGTTGCCATGCGATGTAAACCCTAAGTTGCCCATGCCTATCCGGGGGCTGCGCGCCGAAGCCTATCAATTCAATAAGGCAGTGTATCACAATGATTTTATGAACAGTCAATGGTTCGGTTTTATGCCCAAAGGCCATGTCATATTAAAAAATGTTATGTTTGCACCGTTGGTCCTTAATGGGAAGACGGTTGGGATAATAGGTCTTGCAAACAAGGAAACAAATTTTGATGACAACGATGCCAAGATGGCCACTGGATTTGGCGAACTGGCGGCAATAGCGTTACAAAACAGCAGGAATTTAGAGCAAAGGAAAGAAGCAGAAAAGCAGCGCGAAAAAGTCATAGAGGATCTGAAAACAGCCCTGTCTGAAGTCAAAAGATTAAGCGGGCTTTTACCGATTTGCATGCACTGCAAAAAAGTTAGAGATGACCAAGGGTACTGGAATCAAATCGAAGCCTATATCCAACAACATTCTGATGCTCAATTCAGCCATAGTATTTGTAAAGAATGTGCCGAGAAATATTATCCTGAATTTGAAATTTATAACTCTGATGATCCTTGAAGTATGCGGCTATGGCCAGGCAGTATTTCGGGTTAGACGGTCCTGAGGAATGGCGGATCCAAGGTGCAAATTTAGGAAGGCCCGAAAAGCACTGCCTATGATAGCAAGAAGTGCTTTCAGAACGGAGAGCCGTGAAAAGGTATTTGTCAGATGTGATCGAAGTCAGTACACTCAGGCATATTGTTTGGGATGCCTGACAGCCAGAAAGTCTTCCTGTTGTAGTATTAATGCCCTTTACTGGCGAAATAAGGCAACCCATGTCAGGGTATTAATTTAAGCAATTTTTCGTAAAAACCGTGTCAGTCAAGCCTTTCTTTACTTTTGTTGACTTTTCGCCGAAGTTACCAAAATATTTGGGGCGTTGTAGGATTACAAGGTAAGCAACTTCCGGTACGCAAACCCTCTCAGTCAGAGCTTGATTCATCGATGGACAGTTGATCAAGCTTTCCAAGGAGTTTCTTTTTACCCTTCACTCCCACCTTTTCATAAATCCTTTGCATGTAGGTTTTCACACTGGACTCCGATATCCCGATCATCTTGGCGATCTCCCGGTAATTGTGGCCTGAGATGACTTTATCTAACACAAAGAATTCTCTTTCGGAAAGTAAAAGTCGCAGGTTTCTGGGAATTTTAATCGATGGGGCCGAGTTTGGGGCTTGGCCAAGATTCTCAGACAGCATGGAGCTGTCTGTAACGCCAGCCGAAAGTGTCTCAACAAATCCCGAAGCAATGGATGCGCTGGCGGCAGGTAAAGGTTGCCTGTCTCCCTTTTTTCGCCATAACAGGGAGCGGCCCAAAAAATACAGGGTCAGGACAGATAAATTCAGAATGATATGCCCGACAAGTACAATGGCCTCCGCCATCCCGGCAAAATAACTGCCAATGAGATGGCCTACAAAAATTCCTGTACAATCGGCAGCCAGGCCGATGCCGAAAGCCCTGAGGGGCGATGGCATGGCAAGCAGAACGGCGATCAGTACCAAATCGATAATACCGGCAGCCGCATTCAAGGTAAAGATTCCCAGGTTAAGCGCCAGGTTGACTTCTCCAAACTGAAGCACTGTAAATGCAACCATTCCAGTGATTACACCGCTGACCAGAGTAAGGTCCCGATAGTTTTTGACCATGAGGAAGATTAAGGCCACAGCCGCAATGTAGAACAGCAGGTCAAGGCCCGGCAGCCAGGCCGAATCCTGGTAGGCAGGCATGAAATAGGCGTACATCAAACCGCAGATTACTTTAAATACGACGATAAACGGGAGGTAGTGCCAAAGGTTGATGACTTGTGTGGTTTCAGCAGGCTCAGAAATCCGGTGTGTGAAGAAAGGCAAGACCATAAGAGGCAGAGCGACGGCGATAAAATGCAGGGAGCTTATTATTGGCTGAAAATTCAGGGCAAAAACCAGGAGATTGGCGGCAGCCAGGCCAATGGCTGCACACATAAGCGGGTTGGGGCTTTGGCGGAGGCACGCGCAGACACCGACAGCAACAAAGGCGCTGCTCGCTCCCAGGGGCAGGAGGAGATACCGGGCTGCAGCCGGTTCGATGAGGCTTAGCGCCAGGGCCAATCCTCCGGTAATAAGACAATTAGTCAGAAAAAGGCTCTGAAAGAAGCGGTAGGGGCAAAAAAGCCCGATGATCAAAAGAAAAACAATGTGAACCGGCAGGAAAAAATACCCTGCTTGCGCAAGGCCGGAAGCTGAGAGCAGAGGGCCGTTCATGGGGAGGGCAATTAGCCACAAAACAAAAGCGGTGAAGCTGAGCGTAGGAAATATATTGGTTTCTTTTAAAGGCACAGGCGCAAATAGTATTTGTTTTTTATAAAGTCTACAAAAAGGCGACAAAAAAAAGCAAAAAAAAACTGGAAGTTGACAGACAGGCGACTTGCGGGGATTCACGGTCTTATTTATAAATGCTCCTATGATTAAGCAATTGTCTGTCTGCGGACAAAATTCTGAACATGCAAAATTATTTTAGCCATTTTTGTCTGTAAGGAGGCGTCTCTAATACTTTTTTATCTTTATAACACAATTAATTCACAATTAACACAATTAAAATGATGAAGGAGGTATGAATGAGAGGATTCAGGAAATGTATGATCATGCTTGCTATTGTTGCTTTTATGGGTGCAGCGGTTTTTCTGGCCGGGTGTAATGACAGTGACAGCGACAGCGACAGTGACAGCGACAGTGACTCCGGCAGCAGTGCGACGGTGCCGGATTATGGCGGCACTATTCCAAAGGGCGATTACGTCACAGCGGAGATAAACGGGGATCAAATTACCATCACAAACAAGACCGCGAGCGAAGAAACAACGCTTTCCTTTGAAGACCCGCCCGAGGAGACCGGCTTCTCCATCTTGAAGATGACAGAGTTTTACAAAGACGGTTATTATATGATGGCCCTCCTAAAAGATTCGGTTTTAGCCCTACATAAAATCAATTCAGAAATGGAGCCTGTTAATACCGAGCTTCCCATGTATATGTTTAACAAAACAACCCTTACAGTTGGCGATTTAAAAGGTAAGGCCTATAACTTCATGGAATTTTTTGGAGGCGCAGACGCTGGAAATCTATTTGTCGAAGTTGGCATTGTCGGATTTGACACGGATGCCTCCGGAAGGCTTTACGGAGCCGCATTTGACTCTGAGGAGGCAATTAATAATCCTGACGATCCATTTTATAGCATTACCAACGATGATTTCTCTCTTGATCTGACCGAACCTCAAGCCGACGGCTCTCTTGTACTCTGGGAAAACGGGGTAGAAAACTGGAATGCTGCCACAACCCTTACGGGTTCAATCAGCGGGCCGGTGGTGCTGGACCACGGCCCCGGCGCCGGCGGCGGCGCAGGCTTTGCCCTGCCTCAAATAACTGAAACAGATCCCGATGTTTTTTGGGATTCAGTGGGGGGAACCTATTTTGTCACGGCGTACGTGGATATGGGCAGCGGGGAGAATGAAGTTGCATATTACCCGTGCACGGTAAGCCAGAACGCTCCAGGGGAATGGGCAGGTGATCTTTATCTTGAAGGAATCGCAATGGATCAGATTACTATAGAACCTCTCCATGAAAACATTAGCGAGGATATCGAAACAAAAGCCGACTTCTCTTCCGCCGAATCCTCAGTGGTTAAAAATGCAGCCGCAGGCAGAGGCATTTTCCAGCAGGCTGGAGGAGATCCGGATTTTTTAATTGCCTTTGATCCGGAGGGCAATTATATTTTAGGGGTAAAAACCGGAGATGGCGGTATTTATGGATTTGGGCTGGGTATCAAAGATTCCGAGTTTGAGAATGCCCCTAAATAGTTAAGCAAATAAGAATTCTACAGGATTTGAAACGGCTCCGGGCTTTGTCTGGAGCCGTTCTTTAATGCCACCGGTATCATCATTATTGATTGGCGAAACCCAATATTATCATTGTCCGGCTTTGGGGGGTTATTGGGGTTTGCAGAATAGCGGCTATGTGTACGCATTTTGGCCGACGGCTTGATCCCTTGCCTGGGCAACCATTAGTCCAGTGCTGCACTATCGGGAAATCCACGTTCGATTACACAGGAGACTGTGTCTCCGGAAGCGCTAAAGAAGCTGTAGAATCATATCCAGTCAAAAAGCAAAACGGGGCTTTAATAATCGAGCTGGCTTAACCCTTATGGTAATCGGGATACAGTGCGGTGGAATATATCGACAATGTGCTCGGTTTTACGGGATTTTGGTGCGGGGCATGATAGCCGAACTGAACCGCTTCGCGGAAATCGGCTTCCCCTGTCGCTCTGCTTATTCAACCTCAAAAATTCCTTCCTCAGTTAAAGGCAATTGATTACAATACCTCCAAAATAGGCTGAAGTTCTTTTTTTACAATCTTTTCAAGGAGGTATTGGCATGAGCACAGATTTGAAGACCCAATTTATCGATTACATGACAATTAACCGTTTCTCCCGGCATACCCAGAAAAATTATCTTCTGGCGGTTAAAGGGTTGGCCCGATTTTATAACCAGCCGCCAGACGCTCTTTCGGGAGATCAGATTCAGAACTACCTGCTTTATCTCATACAAGAAAAAAAATTGGCATGGGGCTCAGTAAACAATATGCTTTGCGGAATTTCCTGCTTTTACAAAAACGTCTTAAAATGGGATGAATACCGATGGAAAATTCCGCCGCGGCCAAGAATCAAGAAACTGCCAAGCATCTTGAGCGAAGAAGAGGTCAGGCGGTTATTTG
>JAWOBQ010000199.1:0-2810 GCA_046484255.1 Bacteroidales bacterium
ATCCGAGCTTCTGAACTCACGCGGATATGCCCACAGAATAGCCGGCAGAGGTCCGTCATTATCAGGTGGAAAAAGCATTGCAGATGCCCGCAACGGCGGGGCCAGCGGCTGCGTGGAAACCGGTGCCTTCGGCAAGGAAAGTTATATTCTTACGGGTTATTTTAATCTGACCAAAGTTCTGGAGATCACCCTGAACAATGGTACCGATCCGCAAAGCGGCAAAATCATCGGACTGAAAACCGGAAAACCAGCTAGCTTTTCTTCATTTGATGAATTGATGACAGCCTACGAAAAGCAGTTGAATCATTTCCTCAATATCAAAATCAAGGGCAATAATATCATCGAACAACTATATGCCAAATATTTACCGGTTCCCTTCCTGAGCCTGCTAATTGATGATTGTATTCAAACGGGAAAAGATTACAATGCGGGAGGCGCCAGGTATAACTCAACCTATATTCAGGGCGTGGGAACAGGAAGCATCACAGATTCCCTGGCTGCCATCAAAAAACATGTTTTTGAAGAAAAGACACTAACATTTGAATCCCTGCTGAAGGCCCTGAAAAATAATTTTGAGGATTACCAGGAACTAAGGAATATTTTACTGAACGAGTCTCCCAAATACGGCAATGACGATGACTTTGCCGATGGGATCACCCAAAGGGTTTTCGAAATGTTCTTTCATTCAGTCGACGGGCGGCCGAATACCAAAGGCGGCCATTACCGCATCAATATGCTGCCGACCACATGCCATGTTTATTTTGGCAGTGTGATCGGTGCCATGCCCGACGGACGCCCGGCAAAAGAACCACTTTCCGAAGGGATCTCACCGGTGCAGGGTGCCGACCGCCTCGGTCCCACTGCCGTGCTGAAATCCGCTGCTAAAATCGACCATATCAAAACAGGCGGCACTTTGCTGAACCAGAAATTCAGTCCGCAATTTTTTGAAGAAGAGAAAGGCTTGGAAAGTATTTTACACCTGATCCGGGCATATTTCAAGATGAAAGGCCATCATTTACAATTTAATGTGGTAACAGCGGATACTTTAAGAAAGGCACAAAAAGAACCTGAAAAACACAAGGATCTGATCGTGAGAGTGGCCGGATACAGCGATTATTTTGTAGACCTGAGTGGGGATTTACAGAATGAAATTATCCGCAGGACGGCGCATGAATCAGTCTGAGAGGATATTGGCGTAGATTTTTAACTGTACGGAAATTGCAGACCGGATATATCCAAGATCGGATGGCAGGCTGTTGAAAAATTCAAATACGGAGATAAGATCTTTTCTGCTCTTGCACCGGATATTATGCTCTTTAATAAACTGTTCAACTTCTTTCTTTTTATCGCCAAAAACATTCAACATGCACTTTTTATTAAGGTAAACGGCTTTTGCAGGTTCATTCCCGAATTTCACATAATATCTGTCATTATGTACATATACGTCATCTTCGGGCTTCTCATTCTTCTGATCAATCACATGATGTGTAATGATCCGCCGGTAAAGCAATTTATTTTCGCCATCCCGCACCAGCTCAAAATAACCCGTGTTGATGCCATGATCGGTTGCATAGGCTTCAACCACAAAAGTTTTTCCGTTATCCAGGTGCAGCGTTTTAATTTCAGCCGGCTCGGCGAAGGCCAGGGTGTCTTCACCATTGGTGTATTGCATTTGCTCAAAGCGAATGTTGTAGCGGTATTTCCAGTTATTTATTTCCTGGTTATCCCGGAGGATTAAAGTTCCCTCAATCCAGCCTGGTTCCATGTACATACCGCCTTTTTCACCGAGATGGCTTCTGTAACGCATGATACCCGACATATTTACATCCGATGGCCTGGTTTTATCCCGGTTATTGCTTTTGTTGATAGCCGGTTCTCCCTTTACAAAGCGGTTGTCATTTACATTGGTTTTGCCCGGATAATTTTGTGAATTTGCTGTGATTAAAGGGAAGAAGAAAATCACCACGATAATTGATTTGATGGATTTCATGGCCCTGCATTTTTCCTTTAAGATACGAAAAAAAGTGCTTTTTTACAACTAACTTTGTGGTTTTCTGATCAGAAAGATTTAAAATAAGGCTAAAATCAAAGATTTACATCTATGCAAATGCGATACGTATCTTTAACGCTTTTATTTTTGATTGCCTCCCTGGCAAATGCCAAACCCGATGATAAAATCAAAGTTGCCTTGCTTTCGGAAAAAGAGTATCGTCCGATAAACATGGAAATTAATTCCGCACTTGACTTCCTGAAACACTATGAGAAAGACATTTATTCCGATTATATCACTTTTGAGGATATTCAGGATGATCCCGGATTATTGAAAAACTACGATCTGGTGTGGTTTCACAGGCAGGACCCAAGCGAATTTTCCAGCCTGGCCCTGAGAGGGGACATACTCGGCTCGATTAAAAATTATGTAGCGCAAGGCGGAAATTTGCTGCTTAGTCTGGATGCTTTCCGCTATATCATTCCGCTTGACATAGAAACAGTACCCCCGGAAACCAGAACCAAAGAGGCGAAAGACAAGGGTTATGGGAGAAAGCTGGGCATGCATGCATTCAGAGAACATCCGCTTTTTGACGGCATGTTTGGCGGTGCATATATTTACAAACCCATCATCGATATGGAAGTGCGGCAGACAGGATATTTCGGGGATCAATTGCCGGCGAACGGCAAAATCGTGGCGGTGGACTGGGATTATATTTTTCTCCGCGAGGAAAACCGACTGCTTGTTGAATATGAGGTGGGAGAAGGAAAGGTATTGGCTATCGGCGCCTACACGCATTTTGCCGCCCCCAACCTGAACC
>JAWOBQ010000268.1:0-4810 GCA_046484255.1 Bacteroidales bacterium
TCAAGACTATGTTCCTGTTTATGAGCCTGTTTTTCAAAGCTGAAAAAGTCATGCCCTTCAATTAGTTTATCGGCCAGCGTACGATTTACCTTTACTTCTCCCAATGGTGTTTCATAATTTCCAATGTTATAGATTGAAGCGCCTGGAATCCGCGCTCTATGACTTGGAGCTATAATGAAAATATTATCGTATTCGGCATCAGGGGAAATTTGATTGTATGCTGAAGCAGCAACCCGGCCTGAAAATACATACCCCGCATGCGGTGCTATAACCGCCTGCAAATCCCCCTCCGAGCGTCGTTCTTTAGCTTTCGAAAAAAATGTGTTTAGCTGAGACCGCAGCGATTTCTCATCATCCGGATAAAACTGCCCGGCAACAACAGGCTCCCTGTTTGTAGTCTTATCCTGTTGTTTCTCCGTTTGAGAATGGCACGAATAAGACAAAGAGAAGCACATCAAAATACTTAAAAAAGAAACTTTAATCTTCATGTTAAAAAAAGTTATGGATTTTTTACTAAGATAATAAATCCATTAGCCTCTATCAATAGTTGCCCAAATATAAACAACACCAGATAAAGATAATGCCTGAGGATTATTTTTTTTAAAAGGCATTTAAAAAAAAGTACAATTTATTAAACAATCCAACAATAAATTTATCCTATCTTCGCACTGCAACATACAAATTGAAAGCAATGAAAGAGATAAAAAATAACTTTCTGGAAGCAAAATCTGTACTTGAATCCTTCATTTCAGATGAAAAAAATTTTAAGGCAATAGATAATGCAGGAAACCTATTGGTAAACGCTATAAAACAGGGCAATAAAATTATTGCCTGCGGAAACGGCGGATCAATGGCTGACTCTATGCATTTTGCAGAAGAATTAACCGGCCGTTTCCGGGACAGCCGAAAGCCGGTACCTGCAATGGCGATATCGGACCCCACGCACCTCTCCTGCACTTCCAATGATTATGGCTACGAATATGTATTTTCTCGCTGGGTGGAAGCATTTGGCAAAGAAGGCGATGTTCTGTTGGGCATAAGCACAAGCGGAAATTCCGGCAATGTCATCAGAGCCTGCAACGTAGCCAGGGAAAAAGGAATGAAAATCATTGTGCTCACCGGTAAGGACGGCGGAAAACTGGGTGCTATAGGAGATGTTGAAATCCGCGCCCCACATTCAGAATATGCCGACAGGGCGCAGGAAATCCATATTAAAATCATCCACTCGCTGATTCATTATATTGAGTTGAATTTGGACTTATAACATTATTTTTATACTTTCATCCATTCTTAAATCAAAAGCTGGCTAACATGTTAGTAAAAACCTATGGCAGTGCCGTTCAGGGCATAAATGCTATTACTGTAACTATTGAAGTAAATGTTTCAAAAGGGATCAATTTTTACCTGGTTGGATTGCCGGATAATGCAGTTAAAGAAAGCCAACAAAGGATTGACTCCGCCATAAAAACCAACGGGTTTAAATATCCCGGGAAGAAGATCGTCATAAACATGGCGCCGGCTGATATACGCAAAGAAGGGTCTGCTTATGACCTGCCGTTAGCCATTGGTGTTTTAGCTGCCTCGGAACAAATTAAATCCGATCAGCTTGAAAACTATGTACTCATGGGCGAACTATCTCTGGACGGCGGCCTGCAGCCAATAAAAGGAGTATTGCCGATTGCTGTCCAGGCACGGAAAGAAGGGTTTAAAGGGTTGATCCTGCCAAAAGAAAATGCCAATGAAGCCGCAGTTGTAAATGATCTTGACGTCTACGGAGTTGAAAATATTAAAGAGGTTACAGACTTCTTCAACGAAAAAACAGTTCTCGAGAAAAATCACATCGATACACGAGAAATATTCTATGCCAACATCAATGATTACGAACTTGATTTCTCAGATGTTAAAGGGCAAGAAAATGTGAAAAGAGCTTTGGAAATCGCCGCAGCCGGAGGACACAATTTAATTATGATTGGGCCGCCAGGGGCCGGAAAAACAATGTTGGCCAAAAGACTGCCTACAATTACACCGCCACTCACCCTCTATGAAGCATTGGAAACCACTAAAATTCATTCAGTCGCCGGAAATACAGATTCAGAAACAACACTTATGACCAGACGCCCTTTCCGTGCTCCACATCACACAAGCTCGGATGTAGCGCTTGTCGGAGGAGGTGGCTACCCTCAACCCGGCGAAATATCCCTGGCTCATCACGGTGTGCTTTTTCTGGATGAACTCCCGGAATTTCCCAGAACCGTCCTTGAAGTCATGAGGCAACCTTTGGAAGACAGAGTAATTACAATATCCAGGGCAAAATTTTCGGTCGAATATCCTGCCAGCTTCATGCTGGTTTCTTCAATGAATCCATGCCCCTGCGGTTATTACAATCACCCGGAAAAAGATTGTGTATGCACACCCGGTAACATTCAACGGTATATGAATAAAATATCCGGGCCGCTTCTTGACCGGATTGACATTCAAATAGAAGTGGTTCCTGTTTCCTATGATGAACTCTCAACTACCAGAAGGAATGAGAGTAGCGAAGCCATCCGGCAACGAGTGATTAAAGCCAGGGAGCAGCAGGGGGACCGTTATGCTGATTATGAACAGATACATGCAAATGCGCAAATGAGCAGCCAAATGATCAGAAAATATTGTGAAATTGATGAAGCCGGGAAAAACCTGCTCAAAAAAGCTATGGAAAACCTTGGCCTTTCTGCCAGGGCTTATGACAGAATATTAAAAGTATCCAGAACAATTGCCGACCTGGAGGGAACAGAAAATATTCAGGCGCAACATTTAGCTGAAGCTATTCAATACAGAAGCCTGGACAGGGAAACATGGGGAAATTAATTATCCAAAAGTTTATTTTCTGAAATGATATTATACTTTGCTATAAAATTTATATATTCGTAAAAGATGAATTAAACTAACTTTGATAATATGACTCAATCTAAAGTTGACCTTAAGAAAGAACATCAGAATACCCTTAATACGCCGAGGTATAATTACAGTATTATGGCAAAAATGTTTTTCCTGGCTATGGATATTACCGCCGGGAAAAAAGACACCCTCCCCAAGGCAAAATTGCTCGAGATACTTGCAAGCGTACCCTATAGAATCTGGGAAGTCAGGCATTACACAAAACAAACAAGAAAATACGCAAATTCTGATAAAGTAAAAAAAGCTCAAAATGTTATTGACTGGGGCCGCGAGGCTCAGGATAATGAATATACCCATCTTCTTGTTATTCATGAAAAGATGAAAGAGGATAATCTTAAAGATAAATGGTATCTAAAGCCTTTTATCACATTTTTCATTGTCCTTACCTATGTTATTATTGCCCGTTTAATGGCATTCTTCAGCCAAAAACGAGCTTTTCTTTTTAATGGGGAGTTTGAAAACCATGCTGAGTCTGTTTATGCAGGCCTTGTTGTTGACAATCCGCAATGGGAAGAGCAAAAAGTTACTAACCCAATAGTTAAAGCCTACGCCGACGTAGAAACATGGGCAGATGTTTTCAGGCGCATATCTCTGGATGAAAGAGACCACATGAATCATAGTTTCTGGTTCTGCGGTAAAACTGAACACATTGTTGAATACGAGGGAATGCCTGAGTTACGACAGCAAGGAGACAATGAAGCTATTAATGCCATGTAGAGCGAAAGTTTCAACTACTCTTGAGAAGAACACTTACTAAAATCATACAAAAAGAGGTTAAATTTTTTATCGCAAAACATTATCATATCTAACTACGTGTATGTAAATCAGGGAACTTTACCGATCATAGAATCAACCAAAAGCTCCCTGAAATCAAAATTTATACCGTATAATTTGGGTTTTTGATTTTAAACCCTTACTTTTGATTTCCTTTTATAGTTAATAATATCTTTTTTCAATAAAAAAAGGACTAACTAAGGCTTTTAGGCCGGGTTAAGTGTTTTTTATGCATATTTGAAATAGTTCAAAATCAAAGCGGGTATAAATTTGTTTTCCAATCTTTTAGAAAACTGTTACCAGATTAGAAAATGAATCAGCGTTAATATGAATTAAAGTAAAACCAAAAAAACCAAATAAATTATGCTTATGGAATATGTAATTTACAGCATCCCTCTACTTGCTGTAGTAGGGTTTTTGTTTATTAGTTGGAAAACTTCCTGGGTTAACAAACAATCCAGTGGTGATGAAAAGATGCAAAATATTGCCCGCCGAATAAGAGATGGCGCAATGGCTTTTTTAAAGTCAGAATATAAAGCCCTTAGCATTTTTGTCGTAGCTGTCGCCATCCTCCTTTTCTTTAAAAGCACTACTGAAGCTGACACCAACGGCTTTGTAGTAGTTTCTTTTATTACAGGAGCAGTTCTGTCAGGCCTTGCAGGTTTTATGGGCATGCGAATTGCTACTAAAGCCAACGTAAGAACTACACAGGCAGCGAAAACCTCATTAGGCAAAGCTTTAGGCGTTGCTTTCAGTGGCGGCTCCGTAATGGGAATTGGAGTTGTATCAATGGGTATAGCAGGACTAAGTGTTTTATTCATTCTGTTTCATTATGTAATTGGAGCTGAATGGGGACTATCCGTTGTTCTCAATGTAATTTCATCCTTTTCTCTAGGAGCTTCATCAATAGCTCTTTTCGCAAGGGTTGGAGGCGGAATATATACCAAAGCTGCTGATATAGGAGCTGATTTAGTTGGAAAAGTAGAAGCCGGAATTCCGGAAGACCACCCACTAAATCCGGCAACAATTGCCGATAATGTAGGCGACAATGTAGGCGATGTTGCAGGCATGGGTGCAGATTTGTTTGAATCTTTTG
>JAWOBQ010000331.1:0-10678 GCA_046484255.1 Bacteroidales bacterium
TGCTTGATAATAATAACCAGTTAGTAGCTGAAAGCCCGGCCTATACCGTACCGGATACTACCTATACCACGAATGTTTGTGTACTGGCCAGTAGCTGCCTGACACTTAATATTTATGATTCTTTTGGCGACGGGATACTGCCTCCGGGAGGATATGAAGTCTATTTAGATACGGTTTTGGTTGATTCAAACTTTTCCTTTGATAGCGACATGGCTACAGTGTATCATATCGGGAATGGGTGTCCGGCGAATGACCTGTCGGTTGAGCAGGTTTATGCCCTCGGTAAAGCCCCGAAAGACGGAGGCTCGCCCTTATCTGTTAAGGCAATTATCAATAACTGGGGTACAGCCGGGCAAACAAATAAAAATGTAGTTTTAGATATTAGCGGTGCCAATACCTATCAGGATACTGTGGCTATCAGTTCTATTAATTCGCTGGAATCTGATACCGTTACCTTCCAGAATATCAACCCTGCCTCCTTGGGAACTCAGGATATTAGCGTTTCGGTGGAAGATGATGAGTATAACTCCAATAATACAGGCCATTATTACCAGGAAATAACAGCGAATACTTATAATCATGCCGATACATCAGCCATTGAGCAGGGTATTGGATTTAACACGGGAGCAGGAATGATGGTGGCTAAATATCATGTCTATGGAACAAAATCTGTTAAAGCGGCCAGCGTGAATGTCTCCGGAGGAGCTGCAGGGAATCAGCTATATGGTGTGTTGCTCGATGCCAAAGGCAATATCTTAAGCACCGGAGACCCTGTAAGCATTACCGCCGCCGACACAAACAATTATGTGCAATTACCTGTTAATCCGTTCAATGTAACCGATCAGGATATTTATGTAGGCTTTGCGCAAATGGAAAATGCAACCAATGGATTCTTCCCCCTCAATATTCAAACTGAAGAGCCGGGCCGCCCTGATGCTTTCTTTTATGTTGGTGGATTAAGCGGTGGAACACTTACCAACTCTGCCGATCTGGGCCGCTGGATGCTGGAAGGAGTTATCGATGCACCCATTTCTGACGATGCCATGATCACAGGCATATCGGAGATCAAGACGGCTTGTACTATGGACTCTGTGGATCTGGAAATCGGGATCTATAATAATGGGATGGATACCATCAGCAATATCGAGGTGGGCTATATGCTAAACGGGGGTGTTCCGGTAACTGAAAATATCAGCAGTAATATCAATCCCCGCGATACTATGATGCATACTTTTTCTACAGCGTTAGATGTTTCTTCTTTTGGATACTATGAGATAAAAGCTTTTGTGGAACTTGCCGCAGACACCATACAGAAAAACGATACCACCATGCATGATTTTTATAACGTGGAGCCTTCTGATATACCTTATTCTACCAGCTTTTCCTCTTCAGGGGATAATTATGCCTGGACCCTTATAGACGGTAATGACGACGGTATAGCACCCGTTATTGATGATGTGGGAGTTGCTAATACAGGCACTAATGTGGTTTCTGTCTTAGGAGGAGAAGGAAAACAAGATGAATATGTGATTTCCAGATGCTTAAACCTGAAGGCGGGAAAGAGTTATGAGCTTAGCTATTATCACCGGGTTGGAGATTTTTTAGGAACACCCATCCCCGAAGATATGCATATTGTAATGGGAACAAGCCCGGAGCCGGCAGCACTGACAACGCTTATCGCTGATCCGCCTGCCGTGGATGCAATTGATTTTGTGCCGATGGCGCATGACTTTAATGTGGCTCAGGATGGAGTGTATTATATCGCATTTAATATTACAACTGACAGCCCCTGGATCTACCTGTTAGATGATGTTGCTGTGACTGATGTTAGCAGTATAGAACAACAGGCTGAAAACCGTATAAATATATATCCAAATCCTGCTAATGATATTCTTAATATTGTTGGCGACGGGCTCGTTATTGAGCAAATTCAGGTGTATAATACCATGGGGCAACTTATGTTTGCAACATCTGTAAATGATAACAATGCCCGTTTAAATGTTCATGAATATACCCCGGGGATGTATTTTGTTCAAATGCAAACAGAACAGGGAACAATTACCCGGAAAGTCCAGGTAAAATAGAATAGGTTGGGATCTCCTGTTGGAATAGAGAATAACAAGGTTTTCCATCCCAATACGAACCGAATAGTTTTATGCGCGCAGAAAATAATGATTCATTTCTGCGCGCATATTTTTTTATCTATTTAGAGTCTGTCTATAAAGTCGGGTGTTTGGTTCAGAATGTTCAAGATCAGGGCTTGCCAAAATTTTAAAATTCTAAGATAGTTCAAATGATTTGGTTGATCAATTTGTGTAAAGGAGGCATACAGATTTCTTATCTTTGCCGTTTTTAATATAGGTTAATATATGATAATTGCAGGAGATGTACTGGTTTCAGATTCCATTGTTGAAGCTAAGTTTCATTGTGATCTTTGCCGGTGTAAGGGAGCGTGTTGTGTTCTCGGGGATGCGGGTGCTCCACTTGAGAAAGAAGAAGTTGGTATATTGGAGGGTATATTGGAGGATATTACGCCGTTTATGCGGCAGGAGGGGATTGATGTAATCGACCGGGAGGGTATTATTGCGTATGATGCGGATGGCAGCTATGTTACGCCTCTGGTTAACGGGGAGGAATGTGTTTTTGCATATTTTGAAGCTGAGATCGCTTTATGTGCTATAGAGAAAGCCTGGAAAGCCGGGGTAACCGGGTTTCAAAAGCCGGTTTCCTGTCATCTTTATCCCTTACGGATTTCTACATTTAACAAGCGGGATGCAATGAATTATCATCATTGGTCGGTTTGTGATTCCGCCCGTCAGAACGGTCTTGAAAATGCAACTCCTTTATATGTGTTTGCTAAGGATGCCCTTCTGCGTAAATACGGGCAGCAATGGTATGATGAGCTGCTTCGGTGTATAAAGAGCTATCACATTTTGTAACGCTGCGCCTGTTCAAGGCTGCATTGTAGGGCCGCAACATCTTATCTGCCATACGAAGGTCTCAGGGCTTAACCGGGAGCGGGTGCGTGGTGGAGCGGAAACCCTTTCAGCGTTGGAGCCCTTTCAGGTATTTGCAGATGGCTTTTAACGTTCAGGATAAAAAAACAAAAGGCTGAGCCCTTTAGGGATCAGCCTTATAGGTAGAGGGGGTTTCACAGTTATTCTTTGGTTTCATCGACAAAAGTACGTTGAGCCAGCTCTTTGTCGATCATCATTAAGGCATGGGGTTTACCTTCGGTCATTTCTACTTTATCCAGCAGTTCACTGGCGCTGGCTTCTTCTTCTACTTGCTCTTCTACAAACCATTGCAGCATATTATTGGTCGCATGGTCTTTTTCATCGGTGGCCAGATTTACCAGCTCGTTGATAGATTCTGAAACTACGCGTTCGTGTTTCAGGGTTTCTTCGATAACGGTTTTTGTGTTCGTCCATTTTACGGGGACTTTTGCTATGGGTTTCAGCAGAACGCGCCCACCCCGGGCATTTACATAATCAAAGAACTTCATAGCGTGTGAAATTTCTTCCTGTGCTTGCACACGCATCCAGTTAGCAAAACCCGGAAGGCTTTGCTCTTCAAAATAAGCGGCCATCGACAGGTACAGGTATGAAGACCATAATTCTTTGTTGATTTGTTCGTTGATCGATTCTTGCATTTTTTTTGTAAGCATAATATTTTCTTTTTTTTGGTTTTGATATAAACAATACTTATTGAAGAATGTTCATTACGTTCCTCTCAGAGCATTTGCACCACTTGTGATCTCCATTATTTCGTTGGTAATAGCAGCTTGTCGTGCTTTATTATAGGCCAGCTCCAGATCATGAAGCAGTTCTTTGGCATTCTCCGTGGCCTGGTGCATAGCGGTCATACGGGCGCCGTGCTCGGCAGCAGAGGTATCGAGGAAGATCTTGAAAAGTTGTACTTTTAATATTTTGGGAAGCAAATCCCTGATAATGGTATCTTTATCGGGTTCGAAGATATATTCCGGCTCTTCTTGTTGGGCGGTTTCTTTTTCTTCTTTATCACTTGTTTCTTTAACATGCATAGGAAGGAATACCTCGGAGGTCATGATCTGTGTGGCGGCATTTTTATAAGCATTATATACGATTTCTATACGATCATATGTTCCATTTTTGAACCATTCCATCAGTGTTTCAGCCAACATGCCGGTGGATTCATAATCAGGATTTTCCAGTAAGCTCTCTTCGTGTCCGGCGAGGGTATAGTTATTATTTTTAACGTGCTGGTATATTTTTTTTCCTATAGCGAATATGTGCAGTTCCGTTTTCTTTTGTTTTTTTAAAATTTCCTGCCGGTTTTTCTCAAAAGTTTTAATTACCGTACTGTTGAAGGGGCCACAGAGGCCTCTGTTGGAAGAGAAGACCACCATAAGCACTTTTTGCGTTGCTCGTTGTTTCAACAGGGGAACATCCAGATTTGCCAAATTGAAATTATTGTAAATATATCCCAGTATTTCATGAAGCTTACTGTTATAAGGGCGCATTTTCTCAATGGCGGTTTGCGATTTTCGCAGTTTGGAAGCAGATACCATTTTCATAGCACTGGTAATTTGCTGTGTGTTTTTCACAGAGGCAATGCGGTTCCGTACTTCTTTTAAATTTGCCATAACAACTATTTATTGGCAGTAGCGATGAAATTTTAATCGTCTGACTGTTTTTCGTATTTTTTTGCTACCTCTTTGGCAATTTGGGTTAATAATTTTCTAACTTCATCGGTAAGATTACCTGTTTTAAGCACATCCAGTACTTTCTCTTTATATTTTATTTCCAGCAGGTTAAGGAAGTCATCTTCAAACGTTTTAATATTTTCTATGGGGACATTTTTCATCAGGTTGTTCGTACCGGCAAAAATAATAGCGATTTGTTTTTCAACTTCCATGGGTGAGTATTGCGCTTGTTTAAGGATTTCCACGTTTCGTTTTCCTTTTTCCAGTACGGCTTTTGTGGAAGCATCCAGGTCGGAGCCAAACTTGGCAAAAGCTTCGAGCTCCCGGAAGGATGCCTGGTCTAATTTCAGTGTTCCGGCTACTTTTTTCATGGATTTGATCTGCGCACTACCTCCCACTCGTGAGACCGATATTCCAACATTAATGGCGGGTCGGATCCCGGCATTAAAGAGGTCAGACTCCAGGAATATTTGTCCGTCGGTAATGGAGATCACATTGGTGGGGATATAAGCAGCTACATCTCCGGCTTGTGTTTCGATCAGGGGCAAGGCGGTAAAGGATCCTCCTCCTTTGACCATAGTTTTGATGGAATCGGGAATATTATTCATTTGTTGAGCAATAGGATCGGATTCTATAATTTTAGCAGCTCGTTCCAGCAGTCGTGAGTGCAGATAGAAGACATCACCGGGAAAGGCTTCACGCCCCGGGGGTCGTTTTAACAGCAGGGAGACTTCGCGGTAGGAGACGGCTTGTTTGGAAAGGTCGTCAAAAATAACCAGGGAATGTCTTCCGGTATCGCGGAAAAATTCTCCGATGGCGGCTCCGGCAAAAGGAGCGTAAAATTGCATAGCTGCAGGGTCGGAAGCGGTAGCCGAGACGACCACGGTATAGTCCATTGCCCCGTTTTCCTGGAATACGTCTACAATTTGTGCTACGGTTGAACCTTTTTGGCCGATGGCTACATAAATGCAATATACCGGGTCGCCCTGATCATAGAATTGCTTTTGATTTAGGATCGTGTCTACGGCGATGGCTGTTTTTCCGGTTTGCCTGTCGCCAATGATTAGCTCCCTTTGGCCACGGCCAATAGGGATCATGGAGTCGATAGCTTTTATCCCGGTTTGCAAGGGTTTTTTTACCGGCTGACGATAGATCACACCCGGAGCTTTTCTTTCCAAAGGCATTTCGTAGCGATCGCCTTTGATCTCTCCACGCCCGTCTATAGGCTCGCCGATCGTGTTAACTACCCGGCCCAGCATGCCTTCGCCAACGTCTATCGATGCAATTTTCCCTGTACGCTTTACTTTATCACCTTCAAGCGTGTCGTTGGCTTCCCCCAGCAAAACGGCTCCTACATCATCCTCTTCCAGATTCAATACGATAGCTTTCAGGCCACTTTCTTCCAGCTCCAGCAATTCACCGGCTTCAGCGTTGCTTAATCCATAGATGCGCGCAATCCCATCCCCTACACGAACTACCGTCCCTACTTCATTGAGCTCTTCTTCCCGGTCATAGCCCGACAACTGTTTCCTTAAGATGGCCGATATCTCGGATGGTTTTATTTCTGACATAATTATTCTTGTATTATTAATATATTATTTGAATTTGCCCTGATAGATATTTGCCCTGAATTGATGTTTTAACTTTTTAATTTGATTACGTAAGCTAAGATCCATTTCCATGTCATCCACGCGAATGATAAACCCGCCAATCAGGTCTTTACGTACATTTTCCCGGAGTTCGACCATGGAGTTAAATTCCCGGGCTACGGTGTTTGTGATCTCTTCTTTGAGTTTGTGATCAATGTTAACGGCGGAAGAAAGATATACGGTTTTTATGTTTTTGTGTGCTTTGTAAAAATCCATAAATGCATGAGCGATCTCCTGAAGATAGGCTTCACGGTTATGCGTGATAAGGATGATCAAAAATTTTAGCACGATATCATTTACCCGTGATTCAAAAATCGCTTTTATAGCTGCCTTTTTTCTGTTGAAATGCGTAGAGGGATTTCTTAATAATGCCCTCAACTCACGGCTTCCGGCTAAAGCATTGGCAGCTACCTGGATGTCATGCTTAACCTCTTCCAATACTGCATCATCCGTTAGGGCAACATCAAAAAGTGCTTTTGCGTAACGTTTAGGGATTTTGGAAATGTTCATATCGGCTAGTTAAATTTCACTTTTTTCAGTTGTTTTTGGATCAGTTCCTGATGCCGGTTTTTATCAGCCAGCTCATCCTGAAGGATTTTTTCAGCAATATCAATGGACAGATTGGCAACTTCATTTTTCAATTCCGTCATGGCTTCCATACGTTCATAATGGATTTGATTTTTTGCCTCTTCGATAATTTTTTCACTTTCTTTTTTTGCTGTTTCTTTTCCTTCGCTGATTACCTGCTCACGCATTTTGCGGGCATCAGCCAAAATAGCGTCCCGCTCTTTTTTCCCTGTAGCGATTAGTTTTTGGTTTTCAGCCTCCATATTTTTTATGTGTTCACGGGCCTTTTCTGCAGCATCAAGGGCTTCATTAATGGAGTTTTCCCGTTGTTTAAGGGCTTTCAGGATAGGGGGCCATGCATATTTTGCCAGGATAAACATCACGATCAGAAATGCTATAGTTTTCCAAAAGATAAGCCCTAAGCCCGGTGTTACTAGCCCCAGAATTACGAATGCCATAATTAGTGATTTTTTTTTACAAAAAGGCTTTTCCCCGTGGCCAACCGCCAAAGGGAAAAGCAGGTGTAATTAATGATTACATAACAACGATCAACAGGTCAATAACAATTGCAAAAAAAGCAACGCCTTCAATAAGAGCTGCGGAAATAATCATGTTTGAGCGAATATCTCCGGCAGCTTCCGGTTGACGAGCAGTTGATTCCAATGCAGTTTTACCGATGTTACTGATACCATAACTTGCACCTACTGCTACTATGGCAGCTCCCAATGCTGCACCAAAATAACCAAAAGTGCCAAGGTTGTTGGTTGTTTCTAATAATACATTTAAAAAGGTCATAATAATTAAATTATTGGTTTATATTTCGATTATTTAATGAGACTCTTCAACAGCCATTCCGATATATAAGGCCGATAGCAGTGCAAAAACATAAGCTTGAATAAAAGCGACTAAAAACTTCAAAAACGTGATAAAGATAGTGAATAACACGGATACTACAGCTGAGGCATAGCCTGCTGTTATATTAATGTTCCCGATAATAAATATTAAGGCCATGAGCCCTAAAATGATAATATGCCCGGCTAAAATATTGGCAAAAAGACGAACCATTAAAACAAACGGTTTTATAAAAATACCTACGATCTCTATAACCGGAATTAATGGGATAGGAAATTTTAACCACCAGGGAATGCCCGGAGGATTGAAAATATGTTGCCAGTATTGTTTGTTCCCGCTAAAGCAGATCATCAGAAAGGTAATAGCGGCTAATACAAAAGTTACTGAAATATTTCCGGTAATATTTGCACCTCCCGGGAAAATGGGAACCAACCCTATTAGGTTCGCAAAGAAAATAAAAAAGAACATGGTTAAAATAAAAGGCATAAAACGCTCATATTTCGCTTTGCCAATAGCCATAATGCCAATCTCTTCACGTACAAATAGGATCAAAGGCTCTAATAACGCCTGAAAACCTTTGGGAGCTTGATTGGGGTTGCGTTTATACTTTTTGGCAACCGGGATAAAGATCAATATCATCAACAGCAGTGTTACAAAAACCCCGGTTGTGGTCTTCGTTATTGAAAAATCCAGAGGCCTGGAACGATCTTTATCAACTTCCATACTGCCTTGCTTTACCGGAACGATTTCGTCATCCGTATTAATTTTAAAGCCTTTATAGGAGGCGTGTCCGTGATGAAATTTTGAAGACATAAATGCATGGAGTTCCTTTTTATCCTGATCATACAGGATAATGGGAAGGGGAATCGAAATATGAGTTTCTCCGATAGTTGCTATATGCCATTCATGGTGGTCTAAAACATGGCCGATGATAATTTCTCCGGCATTTATTGATTCCTCATCCTCTCCCTGATCGTGAACCTCTATCGTTGGATCTTTTGCCTGAGCTTCCGGCCTGGCTTTTAGATCAGGCGTTGTTCCCTGAACAAAAAGTAAGATCAAAAATATACCGGTAATATTTATATATGAAATATTGTTTTTCAGTACCATATTTTGATTTTTTTGCCCAATAACATGACATTAAAACGGCAAATATAATTTATTTTAGATACATATGTTTATTCTATCTTCTTTTTATTGTCGTAATATTCTTCCGGCTTAAGGTTTTTTGTTACTTTGACGATCTTAACGACTTCAAAGGCGGTGTATAAAAAATACAAAACCAAAAAAGTAACCAGAAAATTTACCGCATCCCCGGGATAGACGAATACATAAGCTAACATAACAATTAGAAATCCCAGCAGCTTAACGACAGTCGACAACATAAACCGGTTGTTAAATTTGATTTGTTTTTTCCTGGCTCCTTGAAGCAGTAGGATATAGAGCGCAGCAGTGATAGCATAGAAAAAGGCAATCAGGTAGAATAAAGCCGGGCTTATTATTTCAGGCGGTGCAAACAAGCGGAATAACACAGCCAGGGCAATGATCAATAAAGAAAACAATGTCAATTGCCGCATAAATTTACGGATTAAAAAGCCTGTATCAGTCATTTTTTATTATTATTAAGAAGATCTTTTATTGAAATATAAATGGCAAGACTTACAGAAACAATCGATAAAATTACAGTTAACAGCGGAAAATCCATTCCTGTAAGTTTGTCTAATTCAACGCCTCCCCATATTCCTGCTGTGATCACGACCATCATTTGAATAGCGATCCCGGAATATTTGGCATAACTATGCAGGAAATCCCTGCTTTGGTTTTTGAGTTTGTTTTTCTTCTGCTGTTGTTGTTTCATCGTTTTTCTGATGCAGGCTATGCTCTTTATTAAAGCTGGTTAATGGGTTATCGCTCATTTTGCAATTCGCATTGAATATGGCACCCGGTTCTATAGCCAGCTTACGGGTATAGACATCACCTTCTATCTGCGCAGAAGCCTGGAGGGCAAGTAATTCTTTTACCCTAATCTTACCTTGTATCTTACCGGAGATCTCTGCACTTTTGCAACTGATCTCCCCCTCGATATAGCCGGTTTGCCCCAGGATTATTTTTTCTTTTGCTGTGATCGTTCCGATTATCTTGCCATCTATGCGTAAACGACCTGCCGACTCCAGATCGCCCTTTATTATGGTTCCGGAATCAAGAATATTGATCGCACTGCTGTCGGGTTCCGTCTCTTTTTTTAATTTATCTTTTTTCATAGGCCTGAAAGGTTATTACTCCGCTCATACGATATCCCTTTTGGGATGAATTCATATGCAACATGCTCTGCCATCTCTTTGTGTGTTTTCCAAGAGCATGCCCGGGTTCATGTGTCCAATATTTTTTAATTAATAATTAGCCTGTATGGTTTTCTCAGGCAGGTATTTTATCCAGCCTGAGAAGGAACATACAAACCCGGAAAAACGGGGTGCTTTTCCGGTAATTTATTGATATAAAATTCATCCATAAGAAATATCTCTTATGGATATAGAACTTGCCCCAAAAATACGCTTTATTTTTGGAATTGGCAAGATCTATTGTTGATTTAAGTAATTTTTGGTAAAAAACTCCAGGTATTTGGTTACATCTTTGTCTTTATAAAATTTGGAATAATCATTTACGGAGATAAGAAAATGTTTTCCGTTATTATTGTCAAAGAATTTTTGCAGGGGTTCGTGGTTTTCTACATGCCGGTAATAGCGCATACCGTTCTTCATATTATCGAAACGGCTGATGGTTATCATTTGGCGTTTACTATCAAGATATTGTAGTAAAAACAGACTCATGGAATTTACCAAGGCAAACATCATTGATTTGTTCTTTTAATTTGTCATTTAATTTAAAGTAGAAAAACAGAAGTCAACTTGATTTGCTTATTCAAAAG
>JAWOBQ010000339.1:0-10757 GCA_046484255.1 Bacteroidales bacterium
TATCCATCCAATTGTTGTAACGACATAAATATGAAGAACAAATTCAACAAGAAAACATAAAATTACTGCAATTTTTGGATTTTTTAAAAATAATCGATATATGAGAGGGATGACCAAAATTGCTTGAAATAACACTGGGATAAACCAATTTCCAGGTCCATAAAACGGTAAATACATAATTATCATATGAATGGGACTCTCATACTCAGAATATTGAGAATCTATCATCGCACTAAAGTTGAAATTGTAGAGAAGTAATCCTATTATAGTAGAGATCGCATAGAGTATGAGGAAAGGAAATAAGAATCGTAAGAGTTTATTCTTGAAATACTCTTTACTATACATTTCTTTAAGCTTGGTTTGATTCTTCCTTCTGAATGATAATCCCCAATTGAAACCCAAAAGAACTAAAAACACCGGGATCGAAATTCTTTCCCAAAATAACGCTCCAATCCTATTTTTTAAACTCCAGTCAACCACATGATCAAAAATGACCAAGAAGATTGCCACTGTCTTTAAAACATCTATTTGAAAATAATTTGATTTAGGTTCAGTTAGATTAATAGATTTTGCATTGTAGATTCGTGAATCTTCCATAGTTTTGAAATAAATTGTATTTTTTTAGATTGTTAAAAAGAGATATTCTTTTTTAGTTTTATTAAAGCTAATGAAAATTGTCTTAATAAATCACTTTATTTGACCGAAATGTCTAAATCTAAGCTTAAAACATAGATTTAATTTGATTTGCACTAAATGATTTATAGGAAAGATACCAAATTGGGTTAGATTAGATTTGCATATTATCTTACTTTTTACCTTGATTATCCTAAGTGGTTTACGAATTTAAGGGTTATTTATTTCTATGGACTTTTACTTTGAGAAAAAAAGAAAATCATTTAATTTTTTTTCGTTAGCATGGTCTATTTGGTTTCTGAGCGGTATGGTATTGATTATTATTGATAATTTGGATGATAGTATAGTCATTTTGATTTTATTGAATTTATATGGTCTTTCTATTTCAATAAGTATCTCTCTTTTCATATTGGGGTTTCTATCATATTTCTTAAAGATAAAAACTAAACATTTAGTTATGCCTTTCATTTTAATTTCTCTTCCAGCCCTTTTTCTTATACTTTTAGCGAATTATTATGCAACAGTATCTTATTTTATATTCATTAGTGGAATCATTTTAATTAGCGGTCTCCTTATCCCTGTTTTTAACTATACGAGATTTAAAATTAGATTCGGCGGTAGTATTAAATGGTACTTTCTTTTAGCCACACTTACGGTAGTTCAAATAGTTATATCTTTAATTATGGGGTTTATGGATTATGAATTTAGTCTTCAACAAGTGGAAGTAATACCATACGAGATTGTAGATTACCTACTGACGATAATTAATACAATTCTATTATTGATTTTGGTTATTCATTTGGAATACAATATTACAAATGAAGAAAAATATGCAATTATTGATAAGTATTCGCACAATCTCGGAAATATAATACAAACCTTCTATTCTGCTTGTCAATTGAGAGTCTTAAGAAATTTGCCAGAAGAGAAGATCAACGAATTAAAAAATCTTCAATATGAAAAGCTCGAAGAAGCTAGAAAATTAATAGATGAGATAAAAAAACTAGATAGTATTTGATTTTCAATATGAAAATTTTAATAATCTAAGTGTTATATAAGATTTAATCAAACGGAGGATTCATAGAATGGAAAGTATAATTCTTTATAGTCAGATCATTTTAAATATTCTAAGTGTTTTGGGATTATTCATTTCTATTGACTTCTTTTTTGAAACAAAAAGGAACCCATTTAAGATTTTTTCTATCGCATGGAGCTTATCACTTATTAGTGGCATGTTATCTTTATTTACTGAACCTATTTATAATGAGTTCTTAATGTCTACATTCCGGTATATCTATGCTATAAGCTACATGACGAGTGTTGCTTTCTTCACTTTTGCTTTTTTAATGTATTTTTTAAAAATTAAAATGAAATTCTTTATAACTTTATTTGCTATTATTTCAGTTCCGTCTGCAATTCTTATTCTCCTTTCCGATTATGAATTTGTTAATTCTTATATGCTTATAATTGGAGGATTTGTCTTATCAAGTGGTTTATTATTTCCTTTACTGAAGTTTAAGCAATTCAAGAATAAATTCAGAGGAAGTATAAAATGGTATTTTCTCTTAACTTTTTTAATAATATTCCACACAATACTTTCTATAATAAACAGAATTTCTCAAGAGTTTTTTGGGGAAATTATCTCAGTTATGATTGATTATACCTTTGCCATAATCGTAGCAATAATAATTATAATTTTAACAATCCATCTTGAATATAATATCATGCAAGAAGAAAAAAATAAACTTATTGATAAATATTCACATGATTTAGGCAATATAATGCAAACTATTTACTCTTCTTGTCAATTGATGAATAATAAAGAGACAAATGATGAAACGTTAGATGAACTCGAAAAATTACAATCAAAAAAACTAAGGGAAGCTTCTAAATTAATAAAAGAGATTAGAAAGTTATAATCCCAATAAATCCTATTTGAGAAAATCTCCTTTCGATTAAAATATAATAAAATGAAATTAAAACTATCTTTTAACGTTTTATTTCTAATAATTGAAGCATTTCCTGAGGATCATTTGTGGGAGGCTTACACGTTTTGTTAACACATACATAAGCAGTAGCCTTTTCATTCAGCTTTTCAAAATAGGATATGAAATCGGAATATTTATCAATTTCGGGAGAATCCTTAGCGGTGTTTCTGAATACTGTCGTTTTATTTGGTAAAAATTGTCTTCTTATTAAATTTATCATCTTTTGAGAACTTTCAGTGTCTTTATCACCCGAAATCACGAGAGAGTAAGACGGACCTATTTCAAAATCCACAGCCGTTAAAAACTGGGTAAATGCGCTGGGGTTATTTTTGATTTTCTCAGAAAAAACTCTGCTTAAAATATCAGCTTTTTTATCAAGATCCTGATTTCCTGTAATAAAATATAATCTTAACAAATTCAATAAAGCTACAGAATTGCCAGAGGGAATTGCACCGTCATATATTTCTTTTTGCCGCACAATTAATTCTTCTGCCTCATCAGAAGTGAAAAAGAATCCGCCAATATTTTGGTCCCAGAAGTGAGAACTTAAGTATTTATTCAGATTTAAAGCTTTTTCGAGATAATCTGTGTTAAAAGTTGTTTCATATAATTCTATTAAACCCCAAATTAAAAATGAGTAATCATCAATAAAAGCATCAATTTCTGAATGGCCATCCTTGAATCTATGAAGTAATTTTCCCTTTGAGGGTTCCAAATTTTTTGATATGAACTTTATTGCTTTTTCGGCGGCATTTGTATATTCTGGTTCTTCTAGAATCCTCCCCCCCTTAGCTAAAGCGGCGATCATTAATCCATTCCAATCTGTGAGAATTTTATCATCCTTATGTGGATGAATTCTTTTTTCACGATATTCAAACAATCCTGTTCTTATCTGTTCTAATTCCATTTTAAGTTGATTAAAATCATAATTGAGATCATTCGCATATTCTTGAAGAGATTTTTTCATATGAAGAATGTTTTTTCCTGTCTTTTGCCTAGTTGCTTCTTCTAAATAGTTTCCAGATTCTTCGATATTAAAAATGGTCTTTACCAGTTTATAATCCTTTTCGCTCAATATTTCTTTAAGTTCTTCGGTTTTCCAGACATAAAATTTTCCCTCAACTCCTTCACTGTCAGCATCCTCCGCTGAAAAAAATCCTCCATCGGGGGATCTCATATCACGTAAAACGTAAGTAAAGATTTCTCGGGCTGTTCTTTCATAGATTTCATCTTTAGTTGCTTGATAAGCTTCCAAGTATGCCATGGCAATTAATGCTTGATCATAGAGCATTTTTTCGAAATGCGGAACCAGCCATTCTTTATCTGTTGAATATCGATGGAACCCATATCCAATATGATCAAATATTCCTCCCTTTCTCATCTCTTTCAATGTCTTCTCAACCATATTAAGAGGTTCTTGGTTTTGCGTTCTCTTCCAAAATCGTAAGAGAAAATATAAATTGTGAGGCGAGGGGAATTTTGGTGCTTCATTAAAACCCCCATATTTTTCTTCATATCTCATAGCTAGCTGGTTGTATGCTCTCATTAAGATCTTATTATCCACTTTATTCCCAGGAGCCTCATCAGTAATATCTTGAAGGGCATGAACAACTTCCTTTCCAGATTCTAACAATTTTTCTCTCTCATTTTCCCAAAGATCCTTAATTCTTGGGATCATTTCCTTTAATCCCGTTCTTCCATGTCTAGATTCTTTTGGAAAATATGTTCCCGCAAAAAACGGTTTTTTATCTGGAGTCATAATTATTGTAAGTGGCCACCCACCACTCCCAGTCATCAATTGGCATACAGTCATGTAAATTTTATCAATATCTGGTCGCTCCTCTCGGTCAACCTTAATTGAAACAAATGCTTCGTTCATCAATTCTGCGACCTCTTGATCCTTGAAGCTTTCATGGGCCATTACATGGCACCAATGGCAGGTCGAGTATCCTATGGATAAGAAGATAGGTTTATCTTCTTTTTTGGCTTTCTCAAATGCTTCATCACCCCAAGGATACCAATTTACCGGGTTTTCTGCATGTTGTCGTAAATAAGGACTTTGTTCATTTATTAGTTTATTAAATGAACTCTTATCTGATGAATTTGTCATTTTCATACTTATTAATTTGATTTCTTTTACTTACTCAAGTATAAGAAAAATTATATTATCAAGATGAGTGTCAGATGGAACAGGTAAACATCATTGCCGAACGCCGCGGCATCTTCGAGCAGGTACCCGGTGCACTGAGTTATATTGACCAGCAGCAGATTGACCGGCTCAATCCCGTTAGCGGCAATGAAGTCTTCCGGCGCTCCCCCGGGGTGCATGTGGTGGACGAGGAGGGCCTGGGTCTCCGTGTCAATATCGGCATACGCGGACTGGACCCCGACCGGAGCAGGTCGGTGCTGGTCATGGAGGACGGGATACCGGTTTCCCTGGCCCCTTACGGAGAACCGGAGATGTATTATACACCGGCAATGGACCGGATGGCCGGGGTGGAGATCCTTAAAGGCAGTGGCTCCATCCTGTATGGTCCGCAGACCATTGGCGGGGTCATCAATTATATTACAGCCGACCCCCCATTGGAGCCAACAGGATCAGTATCGGTACGCGGGGCTGAAGGGGGTTTCTTCAACGCATTGCTATCCTACGGAAACACTTATGAAAATACCGGCTACCAGGTAAACTTCCTTCGCAAGCAGGCCGACAGTGTCGGTGTGGTCAATTACCTGGTCAATGACCTTTCGGCCAGGGCACGCACCCAGCTTGGAGAGCGGTCCAGTCTCAGCATGAAGCTCGGGGTTTATGACGAAGGATCCAATGCCACCTATGTGGGCATCACGCAGTCCATGTTTGATGCCGGGGGCGCCTACGATTTTGCCCGCATCGCCCCGGATGACAGGCTGAAAATCAGAAGGTACAGCATATCGCTTACACACAACCGGTTTTTTAAGGAAAAGACCCGTCTGACGACCACGGCCTATGGATACACCACCATGCGCAACTGGCAGCGCCAGGATTTTTCATACAGCAGTTTTGATGCCAGCGGCAATCTGCAGCCGACACCGCTCAACTTTACCGGCATCGTGTGGGGGGACGAAGCGGTGCCCGGCGGAGCAATCTACATGAGAAACTCGACCGGCAACCGGAACAGGCAGTTTGAGGTCGCCGGACTGGAAAGCCGGTTGAATGGGAACCGGACAGTAGCAGGTCTTCAAAATGAATTTACCGCCGGGGCCAGGATTCTCTACGAACGGGCGTTTGAGCAAAGGGTTAACGGGCAGCAGGGAAATGCCTCCAGCGGCAATCTTCAGGATGATGAGATCCGCACCGGCTACGGCAGCAGCGCATACTTTCACAACCAGGTGACGCTCTCCCACAGATTGTCCGTTACGGCCGGGGTCCGGGCAGAACATTTTCTGTATGAGCGGGACATCCGCCGCGGGCGTTTCCTGGTCAGCGGCCAGACCCTGGTCAGGGACACCCTGCTGGTGGCAGGCAGTTCCCTGGTGGAGATCATTCCCGGGGCCGGTTTTAACTATAGCCTGGGCAGCGCCTCCACTCTCTTCGGCGGTTTACATCGCGGGTTTGCCCCTCCTCGTGTAAAAGATGCCGTGGCCAATAACGGAGAGGTCTATGAGCTGGATGCAGAAAAAAGCTGGAACTACGAACTGGGGATCCGGCAGAAAACATCTTTGGGCATCGCCTACGAGCTGACCGCATTCTATATGGATTTCTCCAACCAGGTGATCCCGGTTGCTGAATCCGCCGGAGGTGCGGGAGCCGGACTGGCTAACGGGGGGGAAACCGTTCACCGGGGCATTGAAGGTGCCTTCCTTGCTGACATTGGCAGCTGGCTGAAAGGCAAATCTTATTCTTTGGGGTGGGATGTTGGAGTGACCTTTGTGGATTCACGCTTTGGAGCAGACCGGTTTGTCGGAAACGAACCCGCTGCCGTGAACATCATGGGCAACAAAACCCCGTATGCCCCTTCCTGGCTCATCAATTCCTCGCTGGCATTCAGGCATGAAATCGGTGCCATGGTGTGCCTGACCGCCAACCACACCGCTGCCCAATTCACCGACATCCTGAACTCCATTGAGCCTTCCGCAAATGGACGCATCGGACTGCTTGACAGTTACACGGTATTTGACGCCAATGTTGCCTGGAACTTTTCCCATATCGGCACCACGGTCTCATTATCCATAAAGAACCTGACCAACGAGCGCTATATTGCCACCCGCCGCCCCCAGGGCATCCGCCTCGGATTGCCCCGGATGATCACCGTCGGGCTGAAAGTGGATTTTTAAATCATCCCTTAGCAACCGCGAAGCCCGCGCCCTGCGAAGCGCATATATTTCCGAAGGAAATTTGAGCAGCGCGAAGCAGGATACGGGCGAGCGGCTGCGAAGGCAGCAGGACATGGGCGAGCGGGCAGGAAAACAAAGCCGAAGCCCCGCGAAGCCCGTGCCCTGCGAAGCGCATATATTTCCAAAGGAAATTTGAGCAGCGCGAAGCAGGGCATGGGCGAGCGGCTGCGAAGGCAGCAGGGCATGGGCGGGCGGCTGCGAAGGCAGCAGGGCATGGGCGGGCGGCTGCGCAAGCCAGGTTATTTAATGCGTCCGTGGTACTTCTTCAGGTAATACTTGCAGAAAGAATGAAACAGATTCAAGTCATCCTTCCCTAGCAACATCAACCGCTCCACAATGCGGCGATGAATAATGTCATCCGCGTCAAGCCCCACATCGGCAAGAACCTGCAGGGCTTTCTCCCGCACCACGGGCAGTTCATCGGGCGCGACAGGCGGTTTGTGTTTGGTTGAAAACGTCAGGGTCAGGTCGGAAAGGTAAGTGGCATACACCATCACTGCCTGTCCGAGATTCAGGGATGGGTATTTCCGGTGCATGGGAATGGTCGACAACATATCGCACTGCATCAATTGCACATTGCTCAAACCGGATTCCTCCCCCCCGAAGACAATCCCGACCTTCCGAACGGTTTCCCCTTTGTCCCGTATGATCCCGGTCAGGCGTGCCACCGGGTGCACGTCTTCCCCAACAGTGCGTCGTTTGGCGGCGGAACCGATCAGCAGCGAAATATCCGATCGGGCTTCTTCAAGGCTTGCAAAAACCTCCGCACTTTCCAGGATATCAACCGAAGCATGTGCGGTGGCCCTGGCGCGCTCCCCGAGGGGATTACACAACGGATTCACCAGCCGCAGACAAGGGATGTTCATTGTTTTCATGGCACGGGCTGCGGCCCCGATGTTCTCTTCCCTGGCAGGGGCAACAAGTATAAAGATCAGCTCCGGATACATATGGCGTGTGGTTTAATGGTCATTCTGTTCATGTCTTTTGCCTTCGCACCATCCATTGGGGACACCGGCAGGTTTTCACATTAAAAAAACATGGTAAAGCTCGTTCCCTTGCCCGCAGAGGATTCCACCTCTATGGACCCCTGGTGCAATCCCATGATCTGTTTACACAGGCTGAGGCCGACACCAGACCCCTCCTCTTTGGTGGAAAAAAACGGGATAAAGACCGCATCCATGTTTTCCGGGGGAATCCCCACCCCGTTATCGGAGATCCGGATACAGGGTCTCTCCCGTTCTGAAAAGGCAGACACCCGTATGACCGGTTCACGGGTCTTGTCCAGTGCTTCCACGGCATTCTTCAACAGGTTGGTGATGGCCTGGGCCATCAGCCCAACATCCATCCCCACCTCCAGGTCTCCGGGCGACACGTCCAGTTTGGCCAGGATTCCCCGCTCCCTGAACTGGCCTCCGAATGCGGCGAGTTGATTCTCCAGAAAGGGTTTTATGGGGACACGGGCAAGTTCGGCCTCCGGCATAAGGGTCAGGCTCCGGTATTTGTTCACAAAGTTCATCAGGCCCTGACTGCGGTCCTCGATCAAACGTGCTGAAGCCAGGGCATCATCAATGTTTCCCTGGTCTTCCCCGTATCGATTGCCGGAAAGGGCCATTTGGCCGAGACATTTTTCGATGTTGTTCGATAAGGTGATTACCGGTGTGATGTTGTTCATCATCTCATGGGTCAGCACCCGGATGAGTTTCTCCCAGGACTCCACCTCCTTTTGATCCATCTCGCTTTTTATTTCCTGCAGGGTGAGCAGGTACATGCCTTCCTGCCCGACCAGCAGTTCTTTTACCTTGATGGATACCGGCAGCTCCCTGCCGGACCTGGTGAGTGTTACCAACCTGGGTTTGCCGGGTTGCAGTGACTGAACCATGCCGGAAAAATCTTTCCGGACATTTTGTAGCTGATCCAGCCTGGAGAACCCTTCCACCCCGAGAATGTTGGCAGCGGCCCGGTTGTGAAAACGAACACCTCCCTCCCGGTTAAAGGCAATGATGCCGGTTGACATTTGGTCAATCACGCTTTGGTTAAGCAATGATTGTGCTTCCTTTTCCATCCGGATGTTTTTCAGCTGCTGGCTGACCTTGTTCAGGGCGTCACCCAAATTGCTGAAATTCTTTTTCAGGCTCCCCGGATCGAAGCTGCGCGTGGCATCCCGGTATTGGAATCCGGTAAAAAACATGGCCAGCTCATCATTGGTTTGCACCAAAAAGCGCAACAAGGCCCAAAACTGCCATCCCGCAAGGACGGCAAGCATGATCAGGGTAAACAAGAACCCTGGTTTGAGCGCAATGTGCAACAGCAGGGCCAGGGAAACGGCCAACAGGAGCAGGCGGACAAAGACCAGGAAAGTAAAGCGGTTAAAAATCATTTGCGTATGAATTGATTACACCCCTTATGCTGCCTTAAAAAAGGCCCGGGATTTATCCAAATATCCTGTATTTTTTCATTTTTGCATACAGCGTCACACGGGTAATTCCAAGATCCCTCGCAGCGTGGGAAAGGTTGCCCTGGTTGACTTCCACTGCCCTGAGCACAGCGGCCCGCTCCACCTCTTTCAGGTTCAGCACATGACTTTCCGGGGCCGTCACAGCGGAGTCCCGGAAAAAAAAATCTGACGGGCTGATCACGCTCCCCTCGCATAGAATTGTTGCCCTCTCGACGGCATGTTTCAACTCACGGACATTCCCGGGCCAGTTGTGTGTCTTTAGTTTCTCCAGGGCCTTGTCTGAGAACCGCAGCCCCGGTTTTCGGTATTTCCGTGAGAACTCCTGCAGAAAAAAAAAGCAAAACCCTTCAATGTCCTCGGGCCGTTCCCGAAGGGGGGGGATATGCAGGGTGATGGTGTTGATCCGGTAAAAGAGGTCCTCCCTGAATTCATGTTTGGCAATCATTTCCTTGATCGCGGCATTGGTTGCCGCCACCAGCCTGAAGTCAACGGGCCGGGGACGGGATGCGCCGATGGGCAGAACCTCCCGGCGTTCAAGTACAGACAAAAGCTTCACCTGCAGGGCAGCGGGGATATTACCAATTTCATCCAAAAACAGGGTTCCTCCCGAGGCCAGTTCCAACCGGCCTTTGCGGTCTTCCTTTGCATCCGTGAAACTGCCTTTTTTATATCCGAACAACTCACTTTCGAACAAAGACTCCGGTAAGGCGCCCAGGTCTACCGACACCATGACCTCGAATTTCCTGGCAGACAAGTGATGAAGCCGGCGGGCAATGACCTCTTTTCCGATTCCGTTTTCCCCGGTAATCAATACATTGGCATCGGTGGGGGCCAGCTTTGAGATGGCTTCATAGATGCGCTGCATGGGGGGGGAAGGGCATTCAAAAAACGGGGTCTTCCCGGCCGAACCAGTCGATTCGGTATGAATGACAGACCGAAGCTGGCTCAGTTTTTTTTCTGAGTTCCGGAGCTTCAACAGGGTTTTCAGGTTGGCAATCAGCTTGTCGGGGTTCCAGGGTTTCAGAATGAAATCAGCGGCGCCCTCCTTCATCCCGGCAACAGCCAGCTCCACCCCTCCGTAAGCAGTCATCAGCACCACCGGTATATCCCCGTCATATTTCCGGATCTTCCTCAGCCATTCCAGTCCCTCGCTGCCATCGCGCGCACCCGAAGCATAATTCATGTCGAGCAATACCATGTCAACAGCTTCCTGTTCCAGCACGGCGAACAGGTCACCGGGGGAAGCCAGGGTCAGCACCTTATTAAAGTGATGCTTAAGCAGCAGGGAAAGCGCGTCCAAAATAGGCCGG
>JAWOBQ010000360.1:0-2629 GCA_046484255.1 Bacteroidales bacterium
AAATTTATTTTTCTGTTTGCTTGATACTTTTGCCCTTGGCTCTGGCAGCCCAGCTCCAGCCTCACCGCTACCGGGCTGAGTTCGGCAGCATCCTTCAGACAGGCACACAGAAGCCCTTCTGGCTGATCAGCAAAGAGGGCGGGCGGTACCATCCCGACAACAGCTCGCTCTTCGGGGGGATATGGTCCACGAATTTCACGAATTAACACGAATTTAAAGATTACACGAATAATAATTGAAAAGATGCCCTTCATCTTGCGGGGAGCCGGAAGCCTGCTTAAGCAGGCTCAGGGTATGTATGTGTTTGTGGAACCGATCACCCGGATGAATCCGGGTGCTATTCTCATGGGTTGATTACAGACTTGAAATATTCAACCGGTACAACGGAGATTATGATCTGCGGCTACAACAGTACTATGCCGATGCTTTGTGGTGGTACTTTAACCTTCACGCAGGAGCGCGCAGGGAAACCTTCGGCAATCAGTACGATCCCCTCTCCAGCGGATCACTACTTTACTCCGGCAATGCCCGGCCCATACCATACATAAGGTAGCGGTTTCCAGCGATTACATACCCGTTCCGTTTTCAAAGGGTTACATAGAATTTAAAGGCTAACTTTCCCACGGCTCGTATGTGTTGTAGAGACGCCATGCATGGCGTCTCTACGGTAAGCCCCTACCTTCACCACAAAAACGTGTACGTAAGGGTAGGGGGTGACCTGCTCATTCATGCCCATTACGGGTTTCACCATTATGTCATGTGGGGAGGAACCTCACCGGAGTACGGCGATCTGCCGGATAGTTGGGATACCTGCAAAAAGATTTTCCTCGCGCGTATACAGCTAAATGTACCTTTAAAATAGATAATCAATTCGTTGGGTAGTCAATTGGTTGATGATATTTTGGGTTGGGAGATGAATTAAGGTATTTTGAATTGCAGCTTTTATGGCAAAGAATCGATCTGTGGATGGATTTTCTTAAAACATAGCTGTCCGTTTTAGTATTTCTGCTATTTTCTGGTCGCTTTCGCCCATTTCTTTTAAAACGGCTTTTATTTTTTCCACTTCTATCTTGTCCTGTTCAACCATTTTTCTTATGGGATTAAGCGCTGTGCGTCTGTCCCAGATAATATATCCCAGAATAAAAAGCATAATGGTTATTAAAATGCTAAAACCCCACCTGAACATGATCTTTAAATCATCTATCTGACCTTGTTGATTTCCCAGTTTTGTACCAAATTCATTTTCAATACTTTCAAATCTGGCATTCATTTCATTTCTCAGTGCATTCATTTCATTGCTCAATGCCTTTTGTTCTGCTTCCAGCCTGATAAGCCTGTCCCTGTCTTCTAAAGTAAAGGGGACTTCTTCCTGGGCAAACAAGGAAGTGGAAAACATAATAAATAATATAGTGATGAGGCTCTTCATTTTATATTATAGTGTATCTCATGACAAACATATAAAAATATGGCACGTATTGCATAAAATGAAACGAATTTATTTCGAAAAATGTTTTTTAGGGATATCCAAATTTATAAAGACAATTAATATTAATCTTCCCGCCTGGATGGTAAACAAAGTTGATGAACAAGCCAAAAAGATGGTTACCAGTCGGCAAGCCATTCTTAAAGTATGGATTGCGGAGAAACTGAAGAATAATGGTTAGTCGAACAAAAAGAACACCTGGAGCTCATCATTTGTTCCGCTTCTTCGTCCCATCGCTCTTTCGCTCTGTCGTACCGTTGTGAACTCGTGCCCTCCTAGAATTGTTCTTTTTTATTATCTTTGCCTATCGTTAACAGTATATATATTCTGAATATTAGGAATATTGAAAATCACTCTGTGTTTCTCAGTTGTATTCTCAGTGAAACTCTGTGGTTTAAATAAAATAATATTAACCACAAAGGACACAGAGGAAATCACAAAGGAACACGGAGAAATATTGTTTTGAGAAACTAAAAATTTAAAACAGTTAAATGCGAATCCAAGTCTCCTTTTCCATTTTATTTATACTTGTTCCGTTGGCGTTATCTGCCCAAATCCAAGCCCCCGGCTACCGGGCCGAGTTCGGCAGCATCCTGCAGGCAGGCAACATGAAGCCCTTCTGGCTTATAAGCAACCAGGACGGGAAGTTTCACCCAGAGAATGGTTCACTGTTTGGGGGGATTTATATTGGCTCAGAGGTGGAGCGGCAGGATGATTTCTTTGCGGATAGCGTTGGCAACCGGTCGGACCGATTGGAACGGTCTGACCGGTATATAAGCGGTCCGACCGGTAAGAAGCTGAGCCTCGATTACGGCCTGGAGATATTCAACCGGTACAACGGGAAGTATGATTTAAGGTTGCAGCAATACTATGCCGATGTTTCCTGGTGGTATTTCAGGCTGCATGCAGGCGCCCGCACAGAAACTTTCGGCAACCAGTACGATCCCCTTTCCAGCGGTTCTCTGCTTTATTCCGGCAATGCCCGGCCCATACCCAAGGTGGCGGTTTCCAGCGATTACATACCGATGCCGTTTACAAAGAGCTATCTAGAATTCAAAGGCTACCTTTCCCATGGCTGTTACGGAGTGTAGAGACGCCATGCATGGCGTCTCTACTGCAAGCACCTACCTGCATCACAAAAATGTG
>JAWOBQ010000005.1:0-11462 GCA_046484255.1 Bacteroidales bacterium
GCTTGCCAACAGCTCATCAGGCTTTGATGCCTGGGGCATTGATGAAGTAATTATCAAATGCCCTACGGGTAACCTGAACGTAATCTGGAGCCATGGCCCTACAACCCTTAATCCTCCTTCTGTAACTCTCCCACCCCAGGGACCGAACCCTTATGATACCTGTTTTACCGTTACCGTATCCGATACCATCAACAGTGCAACGGATTCCGTATGTGTGACTGTTAACCCTGTTCCGGATTCCGACTTTGACATTGCCAATACCAACCTTTGTGAAGGAGATACCACCACAATTACCTATACAGGGAACGCAACTCCCGGAGCCTCCTACAACTGGGATTTTGATGGAAATTCCGGCTCCGGCCAGGGACCTCATGTAAGGCAGTTCAATAACTCCGGGCAGAAAACAATCTCTCTTACGGTACAGGAAAGCGGATGCCAATCCAAGCCCACCGTAAAAACACTCAGCGTTCATCCCAACCCCAGTGTAAGTTTCTCGCCAAGCCCGGGATCAGTGTGCCTGGGAGATACCATAACATTTAATAACGGAACCAGCCCGGACTCTGCAACAACCTGGGACTGGAGCTTCGGGGATGGAAACAGCAGTTCGGACAAAAACCCCAAACATTATTATGATACCCCGGGGACCTACAATGTGGGGCTGAAAGCCACTACGCAATATGGCTGTGAAGATGAATTAAGCGGGATCCCCGTAAATATACATCCCAACCCGGTAGCAGCTATCGATACCACCTGGATTGATTTTGCAAGCAACAAAATTCAGTTTAACGATAACTCCCAACCCGGCAATTCAACAGCCAGCATAGCCGACTGGATATGGACTTTCGGCTCCGGTGCTGATCCTCCTTCCGGAACCAACAGCTCTCATGTTGTAACCTATGGCGGACAGGGAAAATATACGACAAAGCTCGTGGTTACCAATAACCACGGCTGTAAAGATTCCACCACTATGGAGGTTACGATTTATAAACTGGAAATCCCCAATGTGGTCACACCCAACGAAGATGGATATAACGATTATTTCAAAATTCAATCCATTGAAGACGGCGTGCTGAATAACGTGACCCTGCTGATCTATAACCGCTGGGGCAAAAAAGTATATGAAACCAATAACTATGACAACAGCTGGAAGGCTGAAGGACTGGCCGACGGCACCTATTTTTACATATTGTCTTTTGATTCACCAAGAGGAGAAGAGCAATTTAAAGGGAGTATAACGGTCTTGCGTGAATAAAGAAAGAGAAGGGAAATACATTAAAAAAACCCGGTTATCTATAGATAGCCGGGTTTTTTTTAATTTCAGTAGAGACGCACGGCCGTGCGTCTCTGCTGCTGAAACCGTGCGTCTCTGCTGAAACCGTGCGTCTCTGCTGAAACCGTGCATCTGAAACCGTGCATCTCTCGTTAAATTACATCACTAATCACCGATTCTTCCTCCCTGGACAAAGGCATGTATTTTTGATTTTTTTCCACAATATCCAGTTCCATACGAAGGTTTTCAATAATGAAATCCTGGCGTTGAGGTGTATTTTTTCCCATATAAAACGAGAGGGTTTCATTCATAAAGCCTCCGTCTTTCAGGATAATCGGGTCTAAACGTATGTCTTTACCGATAAAATGTTCAAACTCATTCGGACTGATCTCTCCCAATCCTTTAAAACGGGTAATTTCCGGTTTTCCGCTCAACGTTTTGATCGCCGCTATTCGCTCTTCTTCACTATAACAATAAATAGTATGTTTACGGTTTCGTACCCGGAAAAGAGGAGTTTGCAGGATATACAAATGTCCTTTTTTAACAAGTTCCGGGAAGAACTTCAGAAAAAATGTCATCAACAATAAGCGGATATGCATTCCATCTACATCAGCATCAGTAGCGATCACGATATTGTTATAGCGCAGGTTCTCTAAACCTTCTTCTATATTGAGTGCGGTCTGCAACAAATTAAACTCTTCATTTTCATAGACAATTTTTTTAGACAAGCTAAAGCAATTGAGTGGTTTTCCTTTTAAGCTAAACACAGCCTGAGTTCTAACTTTCCGCGCTTTCGTAATGGAACCGCTTGCGGAATCTCCTTCAGTAATAAACAATGTTGATTCGAGCCGGTCTTCATGCCGGGAATTGTAATGGACTTTACAGTCGCGTAATTTTTTATTATGCAGGCTGGCCCTCCTGGCCGTTTCCCGGGCTTTTTTCTTGATCCCGGCCATTTCCTTTCGTTCCCGCTCATTCTGCTGGATCTTTTGCAGCAACAGCTCCGCTGTTTCAGCATGTCTGTGCAGATAGTTATCCAGGTTTCGCTTTACAATATCCATTACATAATTCCGGATTGTACGGCCGTCAGGCTCCATATGCTGAGACCCCAGCTTCGTCTTGGTTTGTGATTCAAAAACCGGCTCCTGAATTTTTATGCTCACCGCCGAAGCTATAGACCCCCGGATATCCGAAGGTTCAAAATCCTTTTTATAAAAATCCCTGACAGTCTTAACGATAGCTTCCCGGAACGCTGCCTGATGTGTCCCCCCTTGTGGTGTATGCTGTCCATTGACAAACGTATGATAATCCTCTCCGCTTTTCCTGGCACAATACGAAAAAGCACACTCGAAATCATCTTCCGTTATATGAATAACAGGGAAAATAAATTCCTCATCTACCTGATGAGTCAATAAATCAAGCAAACCGTTAGAGGATCTGATCAGTTGATCATTAAAACGTAAGCTCAACCCCCTGTTTAAATACGCATAATTCCAAAGCTGTTTTTCCACATATTCGGAAATAAAACGGTAATTCCCAAAAATCTCCCTGTCCGGAACAAACTTTACCAGCGTGCCATTCCGTTCATTGGTTTGTATCAGCTGCTCCGATACCAGTTCTCCTTTTTTATAATTCACCTCCCTGGCTTTTCCATCACGTACAGACCTGACGAAAAAGTCTTCTGATAAAGCATTTACAGCTTTCGTTCCAACACCATTTAACCCCACCGATTTCTTAAACACTTTGGAGTCATATTTAGCCCCTGTATTGATCTTTGAGACACATTCAATTACTTTTCCCAAGGGTATTCCGCGGCCATAATCCCTTACCGATACCCTTGTTCCCTGAATGTGAATATCCACTCGCTTCCCATTGCCCATCACAAACTCATCCACAGCATTATCAACCGTTTCTTTGATCAACACATAAATCCCATCGTCCCGCGAAGACCCTTCCCCGAGCTTCCCGATATACATTCCGGGGCGCGTTCTTATATGATCTTTCCAATCCAGCGATTTTATACTCTGCTCATTATATTCTGCATGCATACTCGTAGCGTTTATGCAAAAATAAACACAAGAAATACTCCTGAAACCCTTCAAAAAAAAACTTATTAATAAACCATTGTTGATTTTGGCTAAGGAAGTAATTCTCTATAACTTATCCAACCTAAAAAAATGCTCTATCGCACAAAGATCTCCGGGGGATACTTAACTCCAGTAAAAAACAAACCTTTTGCCGGGAGAGAATTCCCCGCCCGTTGCCTGTCGCGGGATTCCAAAACCGTCAATATATCCTGCGCCGAAATGTAGCCCCGGCCTGCATCTAATAATGTTCCTGTAATTGACCTTACCATATTCCTTAAAAAACGATCAGCTGTTATTCTGAAAACAAGAAAATGAGCTTTCCGGAACCAAACAGCTTCTTTTACATAACAATTGAATGTTTTTACATCCATGCCGGTTTTGGAAAAACTTGTAAAATCATGCATGCCTGTTATAAAACGGCAAGCCTTATTCATTTCCGCTATCTGTGGCTTTCCGTGAAAATAATAGGAAAGATGATCTGCAAAAGGGTCTTTTTCCAAAGCTATATAATAATGATATGTTCTGCTAATCGCATCAAACCGTGCATGAGCCTGCTTATTCACGGGTATAATATCATGAATAACAATAGCCTGAGGTAAAAAACGATTCATTCTGTGTACCAATTCTTTAGGATTCCATCCATTGAGGTCCATTTGCAGATGGGCAGCGAAATTTTTAGCATGCACCCCCGTATCGGTTCTTCCCGCCCCCACCAAAGAGATCTTTTGTCGTAACACCACAGAAAAATGCTCTTCCAGGCATTGCTGTACGGTATACTGTTGTGGCTGCCGCTGCCATCCATAAAAGGAGGCGCCATTGAAGGAACACCACAGAAAATAGCGTTGAAGCATTATCTTTTTGTTTAATCAGAGCGGTTTATAAGATCAATGTACTTTGTATAACGGCGAAAAATCGAAAGGACCTTTTTAGACCGGACTCTTCTATGTATTGAGTCCGGTCTAAAAACACTAAATGCATCCCCGTCGCTAAAAATCAGCTTTACCCATCCCTAAAGAGAGGCTGATTTTCAGCGGCTTCACCCTTTAGGGTTCAGGGTAAAAAGCCGGTGAAAATCAAATGTGACCTTTTTAGACCGGACTCTTCTATGTATTGCAAAAATAAAAGGAAAAACTCAATAATCTTATTTAGACTATCTATAAATTTTCAAAAAAAAGCTTTCCGTTATTCCTCTGACAAAAGAGTTTATTATCTTTGAGCCTTCTTTGTTATTCCAATAACAATAAGAGTATAAAAAATAATAAATCAATTAATTACGGAGGTTAAAATGTCTAATACACAGCAAATGGTAACACAGCTGGTGGATAAGCACGGTCAGGAAAGGACCAACCTGATGGTTATTCTACAAGGTGTTGTTGACCAGGAAAAATACCTGAGCGATGAAGCCATGATAGAAATAGCTAAACAGATGGACTTATCTGCAGCTCAGGTTTACGGAACGGCATCATTTTACTCATTTCTGGACACCATTCCCAGGGGTGAATATGTGATTCGCGTGTGCCGTACGATCACCTGCGACATGAAAGGAAAAAGAGAGATTCTGCACACGCTTGAGAATCTATTAAAGATCAATCTCGGGGATACCACCCCGGACAATAAGTTCACCCTTTTGGAGACCAACTGTCTGGGTTGGTGCCACAAAGGTCCGGCAATGCTCATCAACAACAAAGCATACACAGAGCTGACACCGGATAAAGTGAAGGAAATTATCACAGATATTAAGCACAGCTAAAACGGAGGTCATAATGGCAGATAAAAAAGAGTTAAAAAGAGTTGATATTATCTTTAGTGAAGATTGCAGTTTTAAAGAAATTATGGCTGATGCACTAAAGTTATCCAATGAAGAGATTATAGATTTTTTGCTTGATTCGGGTCTTCGTGGCCGCGGAGGAGCCGGATTTCCCACAGGCATGAAGTGGAAATTCACAGCCCAGGAAGAAGCGGACGAGCGTTTTATCATTTGTAATGCTGATGAAGGAGAGCCAGGCACCTTTAAAGACCGCGAAATTTTATTCAAGGTACCGTATAAAGTATTTGGCGGCATGGCCGTAGGAGCAAAAGTGATCGGCGCCAAAGAAGGGTATATTTATTTGCGGGGTGAATACAAATTTTTGCTTGACGACCTGCAAAAACATCTTGATGAATTTCATAAAGTGCTTGATGAATTAAACTTCGATTTTCGTATTCATATCATAACCGGAGCCGGCGCCTACATCTGCGGCGAGGAAAGTGCATTGTTTGAGTCCATGGAAGGCAAGCGAGGAGAGCCCCGTAATAAACCCCCTTATCCCACGGTAAATGGCTACAAAGGCAAACCCACAGTAATTAATAATGTGGAAACCCTTGTATATGCATTGATGATTTGCCGCCTGGGTTCTGAAAAATTCAAAGAATTAGGGACCGACGACTCCCGCGGCTCGAAAGTCTTCTCGATCTCAGGAGATACCCCTATTCCCGGCATTTATGAGCTGGAGCTGGGTATGACCCTGGAAAATTTTGTAGAAGAATTCGGCGACGGTGATACCAAATCGGTGCAGGTAGGTGGTGCTGCAGGATTTTGCGTACCCAGAAAAGACTTCAAAGATACGATCATCGGATTTGAAGGCGTCCCTACCGGAGGCTCTATGATGATCTTCAACAGCTCACGTTCCATGTACAATGTCCTTCGAAACTATCTGGAGTTTTTTGAAGAAGAATCCTGCGGACAATGTACGCCCTGCCGGGTAGGATGTCAACAACTACTGAAAGGGGTTGAGAGCGTGAAGCGTGGGGATAAACCCATTGAGTACCTGGAGGAATTAATGAAGTTAACAGAAACCATGAAGCTAACAGCCAAATGTGGATTAGGGCAATCGGTAGCAAACTCCTTTGCCTCTATCGTTGATAACTTTAAAGAAGAAATGATTTACTAATCCACATCTTGTCGAACCCAAAATGAAAAAAAAATGGCAAATATGATAAATTTAAATATCGATGGAATCGATGTCAGCGTTGAAGAAGGGGCAACCATTTTAGATGCTGCCAAAAAGATAAACATAAAGATTCCTACACTTTGCTTTCACGATGACTTATGCGTGGCAGGGAACTGCCGTGTATGTGTTGTGGAGCAAGAAGGGGGCGCAGGACTCGTGGCAGCTTGTGCCATGCCCGCAAATGAAGGAATGAAAATACATACCAACACATTAAAAGTAAGGAGGTCCAGAAAACACATCATTGAGCTTCTGCTTTCCGAGCATAATGCAGATTGTACCAAATGCTATAAAAACGGAAATTGCGAACTCCAGGATCTGGCCAATAATTACCGCACGGGCAACCAGATATTCATAGACCTGGTTCCGGAAAAACATTATACGATCGATCAATCCTCCCCCTCCATCATGAAAGACGACAGCAAATGTATACGCTGTCAACGTTGTGTGCGGACCTGCGAGCAACTCCAGGCAGTTAGTGCCCTGGCAGTAGCCAATAAAGGTGGGGAAATGAAAATATCCAGTTTCTTCGACAGGCCAATGCATGAAGTAGTATGTACCAATTGCGGGCAATGCATTAACCGCTGCCCCACGGGTGCCTTAATCGAAGTGAACTATATAGAATCCGTGTGGGATGCGATCTACGATGAAAGCAAGCATGTGGTTGTTCAAACCGCCCCGGCTATCCGTGTAGGATTAGGGGAAGAACTTGGATTTGATCCGGGATCACGGGTGACCGGAAAAATGGTAAGTGCACTGAAGCGTCTTGGCTTTGACTCTGTGCTTGACACACAGTTTACAGCCGACCTTACCATTATGGAAGAAGGCACCGAGCTCCTTACCCGGCTGAAAAAAGCACTGGTTGATGGTGATGAATCCGTACACCTGCCTATGACAACCTCCTGCTCCCCGGGCTGGGTGAAATTTATAGAACATACCTTCCCCGAATTCCTGGAAAACGTGTCCACATGTAAGTCGCCACAGCAAATGTTCGGCGCCCTGGCCAAAACCTATTATACACAAAAACGCAACCTTGACCCGAAAGATGTAGTTTCGGTTTCCATCATGCCCTGTACAGCCAAAAAATTTGAGGCAGACCGCCCGGAAATGCGCGACAGTGGATATAAAGACGTGGATTATGTGCTGACCACCCGCGAACTTGCAATTATGATACAGCAAGCCGGACTGGAATTTATGGAAATGGAAGACCAGAATTTTGATAACCTTATGGGCGATTCCACAGGAGCTGCCACCATCTTCGGCGCTACCGGAGGGGTTATGGAAGCAGCCTTGCGTACAGCATATGAACTGGTAACAGGAAGAGAAGTCCCCTTTGAAAACCTCAATATATTGCCCGTACGCGGAATGGAAGGGGTAAGAGAAGCGAGCATCAAAATTGAAAACCCGGTTGATGACTGGAAATTCCTCGATGGAGTGGAACTTCGTTGTGCCATTGCACACGGGCTTACCAATGCCAAAAAACTTATGCAGGCCGTAAAAGACGGAAAAGCCAATTATCATTTTATCGAGATCATGGCTTGCCCCGGTGGCTGTTTAGGTGGCGGTGGCCAGCCGATCCCAACCAATCAGGAGATAAGGGATAAACGGGCTAAAGCGATATACGCTGAAGATATGGGCCTTCCTATCCGGAAATCACATGAAAACCCGGAAATTGGGTATATCTATCAAGATTTCCTGGGAAAACCCCTTGGGCATAAATCGCACGAGCTTTTACATACCAAATATGTGAAGCGAGAGCGGCATTAATCATCAAATATCCAAAAAAAAAGCGGCTTTATCAGCCGCTTTTTTTTTAACCTTATCGTTATTGCATTAAGACCGTTATTTCTCAAAAAGAACCTTTTAAGTCTTGTTGGGCTTGTACTATTTGTTGCAGCCACACACCAAGCCGCCCCGGTATCATTACGCAAACGATCAACCAGGCTATTTATGCTTTCCTTTGTTTTCGCCGTTTCCGCCGATAATAGGCGGGGCCATACCAAAGCCAAAAGCCGGTTATGGTAAACAACAGCAGGGCAAGGCCCATAATGCTGGAATATATAAGCTTTATTATTTCCGAGCCGGTCCCAAAATATTCATCCAGGATAACCCCATTGTGAATATCTTCAATCAGATCGGAATTCCGTTGTGTAATTTGCAATAACTCACCGGTAGCTCCATCTAATTGGATTCCGTGGTAATGATCGGCAAAAACAAACTTGACCATACCATGCTTTTTTCTGACATCAATACGGTTCAGTTCTGCCGATAATTCCGGAGCAATAGAATCGTGCAATAGTATGACTGCCTTCTTGTGTAAGCTATCCAGCGGGAGCCAGTCTTTTAGCTCGGTAGAGGTTCCCTGTGCTGAAGCGGGCCGGATCTTTCCATCGCTATGTTTTTTCCAGCCCAGCAAAATCCCCGTGACAGACATTATAAAGAAAAACACAAAAAGCACAGCAGCAGTATATCTGTGTGTTTTGCGAAACACACTTAATACTGCTGACTGCCTTCTCCGGTTTTTTTGGGTATCCGCTATATTCTCCATCCAAAAGAAAAGTGAATACGATAGAAACCGTGAATTTCTATCGTATTAATGAATTTTCACCCGGCTACAACTTAATAAATTGCTTAGCTTCAGATTTATCCCCATCATAGATCAATTGAAGGATATAATTTCCGGGTTTAAGCTTATCCAACTCAAATTTCACATCCTGTTTTCCTGCAGAGAGATCTTCTTTTCGGCTGGAGATCACCCGTCCGCTAATATCAAATATCCGGAAACTCACTTCTGCAGGTTTGTTCAGTTCAATTTCCACAGTGGCATGATCCATAACGGGGTTCGGATAAATTTTAATATCCATTTTTTCTACATCCACATACCTTTCCGGTGGTTTTTGCATTCCCACATATTTTTTGGTAGAGAAAAATCCTCTGCCGTAGGTTCCTATTACAATTTCGCCATAGTTGGTAATTCCCGGGTAAATATCAGTAAACGTCTCTCCTTCAATGGTTTTTGTAATACTTCTATAGGGGAGATTTTGTGTTTGCTGGTCGAACATATAAACGGGCACCCGGTCCATGCCGTTGTTTTCTTCAGCCCAATCAGGCGAGGAAACGCTGATATCATCGGTAGCATATACCCCATATTCTGTTCCGATCATCACTGAATTAGAGTGCCACATGGGGATCAAAGAAGCATACACCGGCATTTCAGGAAGGTTGCCCTGTCTTGATTCGAAGGTTGGATTGGCGCTTGTAGCATCGGTAGAACGATAGATATATGTACTTTCCCCATAATTTCCAAGGGTAACAATAATATGGTCCTTATCCGTCGGGTCCAGTGCTATAGAAGTTACCCACCGCCCTGTTTGAAATTCTTTGATCATTTCAGACTGAATAACTTGCTGGGAGCTGTTAACATATGCTGCTGAAGAGTCCCAGGCAGCCATTATATTAGAAATTCTATAAATCTTTCCGGTACCTCCTCCCTGTGTACCCACGTACATCACATCCCCATCTTCCGATATTTCCATACTCTGGACTATGCCATTGATATCGGCGATCTTGAACCATTCCGGCGTTACCGAAAAGTCCAGGGCTTCCCGAGTCATCCATACTGCATCCGTTGTGCCAAGGAAATATCGGGACTGCACCGGATCGGCAACCTGAATTTCATCCCCGGCGTTAAGATTTTGATTAAACACATATTCAAAAGGATACTGGTTAATATGGCTTCTCATTATCACGGTATCCCCTGCCGAATAGCTGGTTGCTGTATCCCTAAACGCGATAGAATCCTGTGAATTGTCCACATTGGCACTTTCCCATAACAAGATCGGGGTAACAAAGGAAGCCTCGTGATTGTCGTCCATCAATCGCTCATCATAATACCCCGGGATTTCATCTCCACTGGCATCTCTTTCTATGCCGAGCTCCCAACTATCGCCTTTTGTATTGCTGCGGCCCGACACTCCATATTGGGAAGTAACAAAAAAGACATCCTGATTTAAAACGGAAAAAGCCGAATGTCCTCCATCCCCAAAGAAAAGCACTTCTGCATTCATGGCAGTATTGCCCTTCCCACTAACATAGGGGGTACTGTTATCCTGTGTGCCTCCCATAACTTCACCATGAGGCCCGAGAGCCACTGCATAAAACTGGGTTACATTAAAATTTCTGTTCAGCGGTGAAAATGAGTTTCCTTTATCTTTTGTCCGGAAAATTCCACCATCGGTTCCGGCATACATAATCTTATCATTATTCGGATGAAACTTATACACATGATGGTCAACATGTACATGATGCTGGCTAATGGGAGAACCTATCTGGTCCAGGGATCCCTGGGTAATCTTCTGCCATGAATAGGGTTGCCCTGAGGTCACTTTGATTCCTTCCCACATATTAATTCCACCGACAAAAACATGGTATGGATCTGAGGGGTCTACAGCTACAACATTATCATATCCTCCCTGATTGTTATCACCAAAAACACCAAAACTACTGCTCCCCCCTGGTCCGACAACAGACCAGGAATCGCCGGTATCATCCGACATATAGATATTTTTTAATGAACCATCATCGGCAGCAATTACGGCATATATTGTCTGGTCGTTATCAGCAACAGCTACCTCTACCCGGCGGATATTCGAGGAAGGAAGCATATTGGAGCTTCCTGTAGACACCTTTGTAAAATCATTAATTTGGCCGGTTTTACTGATATACACTGAATTTCCAATTACAGCCACTACAACACCTCCGGGGGAAACTTTAACATCCGGGCAATTAATTGTGAGCGCACCTCCGCCAGGCAAGAGCGGAGGATCATCCCATGAATCTCCGCCATCGGTAGAAAGCTTAAGGCCATTGTTTGTTGCTACCCATACATTACCATTGTTCTGATCAACCGCAATACGGTTAACCAGGGCCCAGGGAACATTTGCACTATTTGTGGCCGCGGGAACTGTAGAGGAAAGCAAGCTAAAATTATCCCCATCATCAGACTTATATATACCTTTTCCGACAATACCAGGGGTTGAAAAATTATTTCCCAATACATTAGCAAAACTCTCACCTGTACCCGCATATACTTCCCCGTTAGGGCCCATTTCCACTGAT
>JAWOBQ010000071.1:0-4661 GCA_046484255.1 Bacteroidales bacterium
ATTCCGGTCTAAAATAATGATATTTGATTTTCAGCAGCTTTTTGCTCCGAATCTTAAAGGGTAAAACCGCTGCAAATCAGCCACCCTTTAAGAATGGGGCAAAGCTGATTTGCAGCGGGTGTAATAAATTTTTTTTTTTCCGACCGGACGCTTATTGCTGCCATTATTGCCCCTGATTCAAAAACAAAAAAGGGAAATACCAATAGATATTTCCCCCGATTCACGTGCCCAGAACAAGAATCGAACTTGCACTCCCATAACGGGAACATGGCCCTCAACCATGCGCGTCTACCAGTTCCGCCATCTGGGCAGATTAATCTGCATCTGTACAGCCAATTGGCTGTTTGACAGAAGTTAACCTTCAAAGAACCATCAATGTGCCCAGAACAGGAATCGAACCTGCACGACCTTACGGCCACTAGTCCCTGAAACTAGCGCGTCTACCAGTTCCGCCATCTGGGCAGTATCTTGCAAAAAGAGCGACATAATCCATCCCGCCAAAAGCGGTGCAAATATACAAAACGTATTCCAATTGGCAAGGATTTTTATCTTTTTTTCCTAAATAGAGTCTGTCTATAAAGTCGAGTGTTTGGTTCATAATGTTCGAGATCAAGGTTTACCCCGTTTTTTTTATCGGGGCGTGCGAAAATTTTAAGCCGCAGTATACTAGGGTATATGAGGATTTAAAATTTGAGCAACAACGCAGATATCGGACATTATGGACAAACACAAAATAGTGTTTGTCCATAATGTTCAAGCTCTCGGCTTATCCCGTATTTACCGGGAGCTTGCGAAGTATTTAAAAGCAAGGAAGAAGCCGCTCTAAAAAGAAAGCATTTGAATTTCAGTGGAAGTGAAAATTTTGTGTTTTCAGACCCAACTATTTGATTATTTTTGAGGATTTATTAAGTTTAGGCTGGTCTAAAAAGGAACCATTTAATTTTCAACGAAAATAAAAATTGAGAATTTACAGACCGGACTTTTAAGTATCAAGATTATGGGGAGCAATGCACGTATACAAGACAAACTGAAGGAAGAGAATCAACAATTAAAAGACCGGCTAAATGCCGTACAAGAAGCGGAAGAAAATCTACGGAGAACCTTTAATGCCATAACTGAAGCCCTCATTTCTATAGATGCAAATGGCTTAATCCGCTTTATGAACCCTGTTGCTGAAAAAATAACGGGTTGGAAAGCAAAAACGGCGGAAACCAAACCGTTAACGGAACTATTTCAGCTTATCAACGCTCAAACACGAGAGCCTGTAAAGAATCCTGTAAGCGCCCTTTTTGAAAACAATACAATAGAACAGGCGGCAAAAACCACTTTGTTTCTGTCAAAGGAAGGTGTTGAATACCAACTTAAAGACTCTTCCTCCCCCATACGGGATGCAAAAGACAATATATCCGGCATCGTACTGGTTTTTCGTGATCCCTCCGAAGATCTCCGCTTAAATCGAGAATCGGATCGTTCGGATAAGCAGTTAAACAGTCCGGGTAAAGACCTGCACAAAAGTGGTGAAACTTTTGAAAAGCAAAAGGATGAACTGGAGTTGTATAAAAAAATATTAGAAGGTTCTGATGATCTGTTGGCTGCTGTTGATAAAGACTATAAATACATCTATGCAAACAGCTCATTTTTAAAATATCACCGGCTCAATAAAGAAGATGTAGTTGGGCATAAAGTAAGTGATATTTTAGGTAAAAAGATCTTCCGGGAGGAAGTTAAGCCGAATATTGATAAGTGCCTGAAAAAAGAAGTTGTTCAGTTTGATATGGTAAGGGAATATCCGGAGCTGGGCGAGATTGATGTTTATGTGCAATATTATCCGCTGGAAAATAAAGGCAAAATTGAAACGGTTGTTGCCCTTATAAGAGATATTAGCGATCACAAAGAGTCAGAAAAGCAATTGCAAAAAGAAAGTGAGTCCCAACGTATCCTCCTCGACAATATCCCCACACAGATCTGGTATCTTACGGATGAAGGCACATATGGCATTGTGAACAAGGCTCATGCAGATTTTCATGGATTTTCCATCAAAGACATTCACTGTAAAACATTGCATGAGCTTTACCCAAAAAGAATCGCTGAAAGCTGTGAAAAAGAAAACCGGGAAGTATTTTCAACCGGCAAAACATTAAAAGTACAGAAGCTTTTACGCAATGCTTCGGGAGAGAAGCGTTTACTCTCAATAGTAAAAACCCCAAAGCTAAAAAAAGAAGGCTCTGTGGAATATGTAGTATGTTCAGCCTCAGATATTACGGATAGTAAACGAATGGAAAAAGCGTTGAAAGAAAGCGAGACTAAATATCGCTCCCTGTTTGATAATTCCAATGACGGGATTTATCTGCAGGATAAACGTACCTTTAAGATCGTCAACCAAAAATTTGAGCAAATGTTTGGCTATAGCCAGGAAGAGCTAAACAAGCCGGAACTTGATTTTACCCAATTGGTAGCTCCCAAAGACAGAGCTTTGTTTGAAGATGCGCTTGAGCGGCTGTGCAAAGGCGAAAAGTTAAAAAAAAGGTATGAATTTACGGCACTTTCCAAAGACGGACAGGAATTGGATATGGAGATCTCTGTAAATTTTGTTTCTTACAAAGGAAGAAAAGCCGTGCAGGGAATTGTAAGGGATATTACCCAGCGGAAAAAAGCCGAAGCCCAATTAAAGAAAGCCAAACAGCAAGCCGAAGAAAACGATCGCCTGAAGTCTGCCTTTTTAGCAAATATGAGCCATGAAATCCGCACTCCGATGAACGGTATTTTAGGCTTTACGGATTTACTTATGAAACCAGGGCTAAAGGCTGAAGAAAAAGACGAATATATTAGAATTATTCGCAAGAGCGGGCAACGTTTAATGAATACGGTAAACGATATTGTAGAAGTCTCAAAGATAGAAGCCGGAATAATCAATCTTCAGAGAAAAGCTATAAATATCAACCGGCTGCTAAGAGAATTGCTGGATTTTTTCAGTTCTGAAGCCCGTGAGAAAGGCTTATCGCTATATTTCGATACTTTTCTTGACGAGCATGAGGCAACTATAATAACCGATCAAAACAAATTGGAGTCCATTCTAACCAACCTGCTCAAGAATGCCATCAAGTACACAGATTCCGGCCACATCCGTGTGGGGTGCCGGAAAAAAGGCTATTTTGTGGAATATTATATAAAGGACACCGGCATAGGTATTCCCAAAGACCGGCAGGCAGCCATCTTTGACCGTTTTGAACAGGCGGATATTGCAGATTCCCGTGCTTTGCAGGGTTCAGGCTTAGGCCTGTCCATATGCCGTTCATACGTAAAAATGCTGGGGGGCGAGATCTGGCTGGAATCCCAAGAGCATAAAGGCTCTGCCTTCTATTTCACCCTGCCGGCGAATCAAACCGAAGAACAGCCCCAAAATAACAATACATCTGCCATAATATCTGATAATTATACTTTAAAAACGCATGTAAAACCTGTAAAAAAATTAAAAGTTTTGATCGCCGAAGACGATGAAAACAATTTCCTTTACCTCAAAATCCTGTTAAAAAAACTGAATTGCGAAATTATCCATACCATCACAGGTACTGAAACGGTAGAACAATGCCGTAAAAACCCTGATATTGACCTTATCATGATGGATATAAAGCTACCGGAAATGAATGGCTATAAAGCTACCCGCAAAATCAGGGCGTTTAATCCAAACGTGGCTATAATTGCTCAAACAGCCCATGCGATGACAGGAGAAAAAAACAATGCCCTGAATGCTGGCTGTAATGCATATATTGCAAAACCCATCAATAAAGATAAATTGCTCAATGTAATCGGCAGGTTTGTTTAAAGGATATCCGGTATTTTTACGAAAGTTGCGTTTGAGAATTCACAGGAAAACATGAATATATTACCTTTGCATAAAATTCAAAGAGAATGACAAAACAAGATTATCAGGATAAACTTCAGGAAAAGCTAAACAGTGAGATTTCTATTGATTTGAAGAAGAGCATAATAAAAGCTTTTGATTATTTTAAAGCAGAACCTCTCCTCTTTTTTGGATTTACAGCTCTTTTATTATTTCTCAGCATATTTACATCCCGGCTTCAGTTATTTGGTGCTCTGATCAATGTTTTTTTACTTCCCCCCTTAATTGCCGGCTACTTTACAGCAGCCCGGAAAATGGATAATGGAGAAAAGATCAGCTTATTAAATTTTTTCGAAGGCTTTAATCACTGGCTAAACGTTTTTGTAGGCACTTCACTGTCGGGATTACTCATTTTGTCGGGCAGCTTTCTGTTATTACTTCCGGGCATCTATTTAGCGATCTCTTATATTTTTGTTATCCCTTTTATGGTATTGGCCGGCCTGGAGTTTTGGGATGCTATGGAAGCCAGCCGAAAACTAATAGCGAAGAACTTCTGGAATGCTTTTGCGTTTGTTCTGGGATTGTTGCTGCTTAACCTCGCGGGGGTGATGCTCTTTGGAATAGGAGTATTTATCAGCTTACCCCTTACATATTTGTCCATTTATGCGGCATTTAACAACATCTTTTATGAAGAGAAGTCTTTTGACGCCAGTCATATTGGTAGTTGCTTCGCTTCTGGATTTCGCGCAGTTTTCCCAGTCTATTCTAGGATCATTGGATAGATCCAAAATCGGTGTTGCAGGATCTGCCATTACGGCGG
>JAWOBQ010000063.1:0-5786 GCA_046484255.1 Bacteroidales bacterium
AAAACACTAAATGTATCACAGCCGCTAAAAATCAGCTTTACCCCATCCCTAAAGGGAGGCTGATTTTTAGCGGCTTCACCCTTTAGGGTTTGGGGTAAACCGCTAAAAATCAAATGGGACCTTTTTAGACTGGACTCATGATTTAAAATTTACTCCTGTCAATAAACGGAAACAGGGATTTTTATTATTATTGCACAATTTCGGGTGAGTCTGTAAAAAAAATATTATGGCAAAACAAGCAACAAAGAGCGTCAGGACTTATTATAATGAACATGTAAAGGAGGAAGATGCCCGTCTGACTTCACATCCTTTTGAATTATGGGTAACCCTGCATTTTGTGGATAAATACCTGGATCCCGGGAGCAAGCTTTTTGATGTGGCTTGTGGGACCGGACGTATTGCTCAGCAACTACTGCAAGGCGGTTTCGTATTAGGGTTAAACGACCTGTCGGAAAAAAATATCGAATTGGTTACAAAACGACTACAGGGCAATCGAAATGTTCTGTTTATCAAAAATGATGATGCACTTAAAGCTGATGGCTGGGAAAGAATGCAGTGGGATGGTATTCTGCTTCTTGGGCCTCTTTACCATATGATAAGCAAAGAAAACAGGGTTAAAGTCCTTAACCTTGCCTGCCAAAATGTTAAGCCGGGAGGATATGTTTTTTCCTCTTTTATGACCCGTACTGGAGCGATGGTTTATGGTGTAAAAAATAATCCTCAGGGGATCCGGTATCAGGAAGGCGCTGAAATGTTATGGGAAACCGGCACGGATGAACGTTTTGTGGAGGGTACAGAATGGTTTGTAAATGCATACTTCTCCCATCCTGAAGAGATTAACCCTCAGATTGAAAAAGCAGGTCTTGAACCACTTCACCTGGCTGGAGTTGAAGGGATTTTCGGTGAACGGATTGAATTATATCATCAGCTTGAAGAAAATCTAAAGAAGCCATGGAGGGAATTTATAATCAGGCATTGTGAGGATATTCACATGATAAACCAGTCAAAGCATTTATTAAGTGTAGCAAGGAAACCGAAATAAATCTACAGATGAATGGGTAAGACCGGATCAATGTGCCTGCAGCCAGTTGTCTCCTTCGTTAATATCAACGACGATAGGTATACTTAATGGCATGGCTTTTTTCATATACTTTGTCACCATTTCTTTTATGTGTTCCATTTCCTCATAGTAAACATCAAAGACCAGTTCATCATGTACCTGTAAGGTCATTTTTGTTTTGAGATTATTTTCTTTGAGGAAATTATGGATATTTATCATGGCAATTTTGATCATATCGGCTGACGACCCTTGTATAGGGGCGTTTATGGCATTACGTTCTGCAAATCCGCGGACTACATTGTTTCGTGAATTGATATCGCGCAGGTAGCGGCGGCGCCCTTTAAGTGTTTTCACATAACCATGGTTCCGTGCAAATTCAATTTGCTTATCCATATACTTTTTGATAGAGGGGTATTGTGTGAAATAGGTATCAATAATCTCTTTGGCTTCGGTGCGCTTGATATTTAATCGCTCAGCAAGTCCGAAAGCAGAAATGCCATAGATAATGCCGAAGTTAACCATTTTTGCTTTGCGGCGCATTTCCTGATCTACTTGCCCGGGCTTTATGTTATAGACTTTTGCTGCGGTCGCCGTATGAATATCTTCGCCATTGCGAAAAGCTTCCAGCATGGAGGAATCCTGGCTAAGTTCAGCAATCAGCCGTAATTCAATTTGAGAGTAATCGGCGGCCATGATCTTGTGCTCTTTGTTACGTGCTATAAAGGCTTTACGTATCTCTTTGCCTCGCTCGGTACGGATAGGGATATTTTGCAAATTCGGTTTGTTTGAGCTCAAACGCCCGGTAGCCGTTACCGTCTGGTTAAAAGTGGTGTGCAAACGGCCGGTATACGGATTGATCAGCTCGGGTAAAGCATCAACGTAGGTCGACTTCAGTTTGGAAACCGAACGGTATTTCAGAATATATTCCACGATCTTGTGTTTATTCCGGAGTTTTTCCAGTACCTCTTCGCTGGTGGAGTATTGTTTGGTCTTTGTATATTTGGGGTTATCGGTGATCTTTAATTTTTCATATAAGATCACGCCCAGTTGTTTTGTTGAGGCAATATTAAACTCTTCTCCGGCAAGGGTATAGATTTCTTTTTCAATTTTTTTTATTTCATCCCTCAGGCGTGCGGATATTTCCTTCAGGGCTTCGGTGTCTAACTTTACTCCTTCTTTTTCCATAGAGGCCAGGACCGGGATCAACGGAATTTCAATGGCTTCAAAGAGCTCTGAGAGTTGATTTTCTTTTAGTTCAGCTTCGAAAACCTTACGCAGCCGCAGGGTAATATCGGCATCTTCACAGGCATATTCGGCGACCTTCTGTGCATTAACCCGGCGGATATCTTTTTGGTTTTTGCCTTTTTTCCCAATTAATTCCTCAATGGAGACAGGTTTATAATTCAGATAAACATCCGCCAGGTAGTCCATGTTGTGCCGTGTGTCGGGTTCCAGCAGATAATGGGCGATCATGGTATCAAACAGTTTTCCGTTGACATCCATCCCGTAGCTCTTTAATACCGTAATATCGTATTTAAGGTTTTGCCCGGTTTTTTCCACTTCAGGGTCTTCAAACAGCGGCCGGAACAGTTCCAGCCTTTCTTTTGCTTTTGTTTTGTCTTCGGGAAAGGGTACATAAAATGCTTCTGATTCTTTTATAGAGAAGGAGATCCCTGCCAATTCTGCTTGTGTAGCTTCCAGGCCTGAAGTTTCGGTATCAAAGCAAAAGGATTTGTTTTTTCGCAGGTTTTCGATCAGGGAGATAATCTCTGCTTCATTATTCAGAAGTTTGTAAGTATGTTTTGTGCTTTCAAGGGTTTCCCGTTTTCCGGCTGCCGGGTCTTCGCTCTCACTGAAAAGATCACGCCCGGCATTGCCTTTAGAGCCGGAACCGGAAAACAGTTCTTCCACACGTTTTTTATATCGCCTGAACTCCAGTTGCTCAAATAATTCTTCCAGTGCTTTCATATCTGGCTTGCCAAACTCAAGTTTTTCAGGATTGTATTCCACCGGCACATCGGTAATGATGGTGGCCAGCTCTTTGGATTTTTTTCCTTGTTCGGCATATTTCAGCACATTGTCCTTTTGCTTTCCTTTTAATTCGTGGGCATGATCGATCAGGTTTTCCACACTTCCGTATTTGGCGATCAGTTGTTTGGCGGTCTTTTCCCCGATCCCGGGAATGCCCGGGATGTTATCCGAAGAATCTCCCCATAGACCCAGTATATCAATTAATTGGTGCGGGTTTTCAATGCCATATTTTTTGCAGATTTCAGCAACACCCAATACTTCGGCTTTATTGCCCATGCGCGAAGGTTTATATAGATAGATATTGTCTGAGACTAACTGTCCGAAATCCTTATCGCTGGTCATCATATACACCAGAAAACCGTCTTTTTCTGCTTTAGTGGCAATTGTCCCTACTATATCATCCGCCTCGTAACCATCTACATAAAGAGCCGGAATATTAAAGCCTTCCAGCATCTTGTAAATATAAGGCAGAGACTCGGCTATATCTTCCGGTAAGGCCTCCCGGGTGGCTTTATATTCTGCGAAACCCTCTTTGCGTTGAGTCGGGGCAAAGGTGTCAAATGCGACACCTATATGAGTAGGCCTTTCTTTTTGAAGTATTTCCATCAGCGTATTGCCAAAACCTAAAATCGCAGATGTATTTAAGCCTTTTGAATTGATGCGCGGGTTTTTGTTTAATGCATAATAAGCCCGGTATATAAGGGCCATCGCATCCAATAAAAATAATTTTTTCTGTGTTTCCATGTGCTTAATAATTGAGTCTTCAAAGGTAAGCATTAGCGCTGATTTATTATCAACAGATTTTAAACGTATAAGTGTTTGTTAAATAGTAAGAAAACTTTTTTATGTGGTTGATAATGGCAGGGATGTGTCGAAATATGGTTCCTCCCCGGGGGGTAATGTGTTATTTTTGTGGCCGGACTAAAAAGAGTATTTTTGATTTTCAGCGGATGCGAAGAATTCGCGTTTTAGACCGGAGGCATTTATACAAACTGAAAAATGTTGGTTTTAAGCAGCTCGTGTTATGGTAAAACAAGAAAATAAAGAAAAAACGTCCCGTCCGCGCCGGGTTAAAAAGATCTTTGTGCTGGATACCTCCGTGATCATTTATAATCATGCGGCGATCCATAGTTTTGAGGATAATGATGTGGCTATACCCATCACTGTGCTCGAAGAATTGGATAGTTTTAAAAAAGGAAATGATACTAAGAATTTTGAAGCCAGGGAGTTCATTCGTATTATGGATAAGTTGTCCGCTCATCATTCATTGACGGAATGGGTGCCGCTTGGAAGGCCCGGAAGTGGTAAGTTCAAGGTGATCATGAATGAGAATGAGGGAAATATGGATGCAGAAAAGATATTTCGCGACCATAAGGCCGACCATCGTATCCTGAATGCTACCTTAAGCTTAAAAAAGCAGCATCCGCGCAAGCATGTGGTCCTGGTAACCAAGGATGTGAATTTGCGCTTAAAGGCCAAGTCGATGGATATCGTGGCGGATGATTTTCAGACGGGCAAGATTCAGGATGTGGATTCTTTGTATCCCGGCAAAACACTTATTGAAGACCTTCCCCGCTCCTTAATCGATAAACTCTACCGGGATGGCGTTTGTGAGCCTTCAGAGATAGGAGTTTCAAGTCCGATAGCCAACCATTACTATATTTTACGAAATAGCAGGGCTTCGGGTTTGGCATTTTATAATCCCATGACCCAGCTTATTGAAAAGATCGAAAAACGCTCCAGCTTCCGGATTACACCACGCAATGCAGAACAAGTGTTTGCCATGCACGCCATTACGAACCCGGAAGTAAAACTGGTTACCTTGCAGGGAATTGCCGGAACGGGAAAAACATTGCTTGCCCTGGCAGGTGCGCTGGAACGACGGCGGCTTTATAAACAAATATTCCTGGCTCGGCCAATCGTCCCTCTGAGTAATAAAGATATTGGATTCCTGCCCGGCGATATTAAGTCTAAGCTTAATCCTTTTATGCAGCCCCTTTTTGATAATCTTAAGTTTATTAAAAACCAGTATAATGAAAAAGATAATGAATATAAAATGATCGATGAGGCGCTGGATAAAGAAAAACTGATTATCTCACCACTCTCGTATATCCGGGGAAGGAGCTTGTCAAATATTTGTTTTATTGTGGATGAAGCCCAAAACTTAACCCCTCATGAAGTGAAAACCATTATTACCAGGGCGGGAGAGGGAACGAAAATAATCTTTACCGGAGATATTTATCAGATTGATACCCCGTACCTGGACTCCCAAAGTAACGGATTATCTTACCTGATCGATAAAATTAAGCATCATCCCATTTATGCCCATATCTTGCTCGAAAAAGGCGAACGCTCAGAGCTGGCTAATCTTGCCAATGATCTGTTGTAAGTACGAGCAGGATAGGATTTATGGCCGGTATTTTCCAGCGTTTCCTGATTTTTTTATACCTTGTGGTTTAGAGGCATAAACAGGTAGCCTCAAATACGTTTTTTTGCTGTTTTTTAATTCCATGATTTTATTAATTTTGTAAAAATTTTAAATTAATCTATAAAAGTATAATTATGGCACTTGACAAGTTAAACAAAGTACTTGAGCATCATGTTAAAGAGCTTGAGGATTCCGGTAGGGCCAAAGGGGCAGAGAATGTAGTAACTGAAATTGTTCCGGCAAAAGATGGGAAAGGCCCGCGTTACT
>JAWOBQ010000220.1:0-7246 GCA_046484255.1 Bacteroidales bacterium
AAAAAATCCGTTTTTTAAATGTGCTGGGCATTATCGTTTCCTTTACTGGTGTTATGTTGATTGTTATGGGTAAAGGCCTGAACCTGGATGCAAATCCAAATGGTTTGTTGTTTTTGGGTGCTGCCGTGATTGCCGGGCTCTTCTCCTCTGTACTCATGGGCCGATTGGCCAGAAGCTATTCCTCGCTTACAATTATTACATATCAAAATATCATCGGAGCAGTTTACTTTTTGCCAGTTTTTTTGATAATGGAAACCGACGAAATACAGGGTGTTAATTTTACTCTTGAATTGATTTTGCCCATGATTATGCTTGCTGTTTTTGCTTCCTCTTTGGCATTTATTTTTTATGTTAATGCGATACACGGACTGGGCGTATCCAGAACCAATATCTTTACCAATTTGATTCCTATTATTACTGCTGTGGTATCCTATTTTTTTCTGGGTGAACAGTTTACTGCTCAAAAGATTCTTGGTATGGCCGTTGTTATCGCAGGTGTTTTCCTGGCTCAGTTTAAGCGCAAAGGTCTTAGACGTTTGTTGCGCTATTGGTGGAGAGGGTGATGCTTTTGCGACTTAATCACCACAACAGCATTGACATTACACTAACGGCAGTGCTTTTCTATTAACTCATTTACTTCCTGCCCATATTGCCGGGTGTATCCATTTTTTTGCGCTGTATATAAATCCTTACAGGCATTCTTTGTTTGATTTAACTCCAGGAATATCAGTGCTCTTATCTTATAAGCATAGGAATTGGAGGGGTTGAGGTCTAACGAATGATTAACATCCTTCAATGCACCTTCTATGTCATTCAGCTTGAGTTTACTAAAGCTTCGGTTGCTATAGATTAAATATTCTTCCGGTGAGATGGTAGCAGCCTTGTTGAGATATGATAATGCCTTGTTATGTTGACCTTTTGCCTGATATAAATAGGCGATATTCGTATAGGCCAAAATGAAGGTGGTGTCTAGTAATAGAATTTTTTTTAAACTTTTCACTGCTTGCTGTTTCTTTCCTAGATTCATTGCTGAGATAGCCAGATTATTCAGTGCTCCAATATTAGTGGAATCGAGCCTTAAGGCTTTTTGTGAAAGCTCATATGTTTCTTTAAACTGACGAATAGCGAAATGATACGACCCCAGATTGGTATACAGAAATGATTTGATGCTGTCATTTTTGGTGTACTCAATGGCTTTATAGAAATCCTTAATTGCTTCATCATGGAATCCGAAGCTATCGTATAAAAGACCTCTTCTTTCGTATAGTTTTCCGGATTCAGGATATGTTTTTAGTCCTTCTGAAACCGTCTGTATTGCCTTGTGGTTTTGTCCTTCTCTTATTTGCCGTTCTGATTTTTCAAGATAATAAGCTTTATCTTTGCTTTGTGCGTTGCCTTGATATGTTGTCAGACATAATACTAATAATATCAAAAGTCTGTAGATTTTTCTCATATGCATTGCCTATTCTAAATTTTTAATGCTTTTTGGAAATATTTGCCGGTTTTTTGTGCAAAAATAATTGGATTAGTCCAATAATGATAATGCTGCCAATAAAGATTATAAGTGTAGTGCTTTTATTTACCTGTATCATATAGTTTGAAAGCGTTGATGCAAAAAATACAAAAAACACATATAATCCAAGATAGAATCCTTTTCGATCGGGAGGGGCATTGTCAAACACAAAATAGAGTAGCAGAGTGGTAGTAATAGTGTAGGGGATAATATTCAAAATATGTATGATCTCGTAAGATTGTTGGTTCATAAATCCTTTAATGATAAATTGATCCAGCAACATCAGAACTAGTAAAGCCATTAACAGAAGCAATCCGTATTTAAATATCTTTATCAGTTTGTTATTCGAAAGTGGTTTAGCCTTGAGCAAGATCAAACCAAATATTAATAGAGCAAGCATCTTATATATCGTAATGGAAGAATGGTTGTTGTAGGAAGACTTAAATAGCTCGTTCAGGCTAAATGACTGGGCAAAACTGAGGATAATCCATGACAACAAGCTAGTGGATAGTATGATAATCAATAAAAAACTTCGATTATGATTCTTAAATGATTTTTCGGGAATTAACCTATTTTTTTTGAAAGGTTTGTTTTTTAGATTACTGATAAACCAGATGACATACCCCAGGGCTAAAACTCCTCCACTGATGAAGATAATTTTATCAGGATTTATGGCATCAGCATGAGAAGGGGTAAGCTTATTGGCAAGAAATCCTCCCAGGATAACCAGTAGGCCATACCATACAAAATTTAAGTAAGTCTTTTTATTCGAGCCCTCTATTTGTGAGTTTAGTCCGATCTGCAGCGGAATCATCACTCTGCTGGTTCCTGCGCCTAAGGATATTAGCAATAGTGGAAGTGTGACATTCATTGCCGGATTCTGAAAAATACCTGTAAACAAAGGGAGAGTAAGATAGCCAACTACAGTCAATAATATTCCGCCATTAAAGCAAAGCAAAGTGCCGTATTTGTCCGCTATAAATGCTATCAACAAAGGGCTCAGAACAACGATCCATAAGAAAGTTCCATAGGGTTGATAGACTTCTGTATTCGATAGATTCAGGGAGTCCGAAAGAAAAAAAGTCAAAGCAATTAAAAACGAATACCAGGCAAAGCGTTCAAACAAAAGCAGAACTAAAAATCCCTTAAGTGCTGGTTGTTGTTTCATGGTGGTATCTTTTATTCCTCAAATCGTTTCAGGTCAGCTTTGGTAAAAGTCCATTCCGGAGTGATGAGTTTGTGATCACAGTTGGAGGAGTACCACGGGCTGATGGTTTTGTTATTTGGGTTTTTTAAAATCTGAATATCCTGTGCAGGCATATAGCTTTGGGCAAGCAGGAATAGCTTTTCTCCGCTTGTTGGGTTTTGGGCCATATCCACTACTATAACGGCATGTCCGGGTGAACCTCCCTGTATAAAGACATCGCCGGTTTTTATATTGCTGAAATCAACAGTCTTGAGTTCTTTGGAAAGCGAGAGGGTTCCGGCATAGGTGAAAATGACTTCCAAATAATTCCATAAGTCATCGTAGGTGTTGGAGGGCTCTTTCCTTTTAACCCAGCGTGTTGTATTGCCATTAACAGCAATACGTTTCCCTTTTATCCATTCACTATAATCAACTCTGAACCCATTGGTAAAATTGAAATGTATCCTGTCGTATTGTTTTTGATCCCAAAGATATTCGGCCCGTAGCCGCATTACGGCATCAGCGCACTGATGAAGGTCTTTATCGCCGATTTCCAGGTCTGCCACTGCTTCATAAATATTTTTGTCAGGCTTGATGCCTCCGTTGTAATAGTGCACTTTAGCGCCATGGGGTTTCAGTGGAAGCTGGCGTAAATAAGCAGCAAAAGAATTTTCATGACAGGGTATTCTTTGAAAGCCTGCCGGTGGATTAATGCGAGTTTGAAGAACCTGCCCCCCGGGATTCAGGATTTCAACATCTTCTCCTTTTTTATCATTGCGATTTTCCTGTTGTATAACTTCAGTAGCCTGCTGCTGTGGGTTATTTCTCTGTCCGCAGGCAGGAAGGATAGAGACGGTTAAAACAGCCATCAAAAGAACTAAAGCCATGGCATTGTTGTTTCTGATTTTAAATGAAGCAAGTGTGTCCACATTAACTATGCTCAATTTGCATATCATAAATGTCCCCTTATTATTTAACCGCAGCATGTCGTTTTTTTCTAAGCCACAATATTAATCCCAAAAGTAAAGCTAAAATACCTAAACCCGGCTCACTCATTCTTTGTGAATTTTCTCCGGCATCCAGCGATTTATTGCCGGATAAGACTTGTTTCTGTTTTTTCTTTAGCATGGCTTCCTGAGCTTCATTTTCCACAACGATATATGAGGTTAAGGCGGTCATAATACCTGAGCGAAAACTGCTTTTGACTAAACTCAGCCATTCTTCTTTTGATTGCGCCGGGTTTAGGTTTTGAGACATCCAGTTGCCGTGCATCATCAGTGCTGATTGCCAGTCCCTGGAATTAATCTCTTTTTTATCAAGTGACAGGTTGTCAGATTTTAATAGTACAGACGGTTTGCCATTATCAGGAAGATAAAAAACCTGCTCATTAGTAGTGGTATATTTTCGTGCAGGAATAAAAAAATCGTTTTTTGCTGTATCCACTGCCGGACTTTCAGGTTGATGCAGTAAAGAATGTGGGATTAATGTAGCATTTTCTGTCAGATGGTAAAAGAATTTGCTTTCCGGGAATGTGATGGCCAGATCCGAAAAGTCTTTATCCAGAACAGCTTTTTCAAGGCTGTCTGAAACAACTACGATGATTGGATATTTGTTGTCATGACGTTGATAAGACTTAACCAGGGTTGACTTAATCGCCCTGTCGAGAAAAAAGCCACCAGTGAAATCACTGTTATTGAAAATATTTTGCCAGGGATCATCAATTTCAAATGTCTGGACGAAGCTGTTTACCCGGCTTATTTTTGAATTGTTTTCCAAATCAGGGTGTTGTTGCATTAGATCCCGGATGCGGGATTTGTATTCTTCCGATCTTGAGGCATTTCCTTCTGAAGCATTCACCAGAAAATGAAAATACGGTTGTCGTTGTACTTTTGGTAAAGATTCCTTTTTGTTAGTAGAGATATAGGCCATATCCTGATTTTCAAAGCTTCCGTCTGCAGGGATCCCCGCTTTACCAAGCTGTAGCTCGGTGCTGTCAATAAATAAAGTAAAAGGTTCTTTATGGATAAGCTCAAATCCGGTTTTTCGCACTTCGTTTTTGGTAAAAGGAAAAACTCTCAGGCTTATCCTGTTTCCTGTCAGATAATATAGAATTCCCGGATCTCTTTTTCTGTTTCTGATTTCGGAAAAAACCCACATGGCTGATTTTTTCTCGGCCAGAATTCCGGGCTTTTTCTCCTCGCCTACATAAAGGTAATAATCACTGATCCAGCAGCCAGGGGGCAATTCAATCGTGGTGGCATATTCTGCATCCAGCCCGTTAGCACTGTTATTGGTGATTTCCAAATGGACCTGGCTAACCCAGGCGTTTTGTGATTTATCATAGTTGCTTTTAATGGTGGTATCAGTTATTACAACATCCTGCTTCCTGATATTGTCTCTTGCGGGCCTATCGGCAGTCTTTTTAAAGAAAATGTTCTCGATTTGATTGATTTTTGTGTCTGACAATGTAAGATTATCCAATACCAGCCAGTTGAAGTAGGGCGAAAGGTATGGAGTCTGATTGCTGAAGATCCCAAAGCCATTCTTATCTTTATGTTGCCTGATGGTATGTATGGTTTTCTTTAAGGATTTGGTGTTGATGTCGTAATTGCTGTAATAATCCGGCGTGTAAATATAATCCAGTGTTTTTTCCAGATTGTGTTTATCTATGGTGAATGTAAGGGTGATAATAAGGGGGAGGATCAGAAAACCTGCCGATAAACTTACCCATAGAACTCTTGTTGATACTTTTTCTTTTAGATACTGCAGGTCTTTTGATAATTCGTTGACGTGTATCACAAAAAGCATCAGAGGTGTTAGCATCAGAAATCCTAACCCGAAAGCGATAATGGCCACAATGGAAAGCGGCAAATATGGAAGAAAAACAAGGAAGAAGTAAAAGGTGAAGGAAAATGTAATGCTACGTCCGAGAAATAATGCAATTCTGTATTTTTTGTGATCGAGGCGGGGTAAGCAGATAACCAATGCATTAATAACAGCAAGGAGATAAAACCAGATATTGCTAAAATCACCAAAAACATAGTCTCCAAACTTGTCAAAAATTACTCCGTTATTTACAGCTAAGCCAAGCAACGGAAATATTAGTGCAACCGGAATTTTCCAAAGCAGTTCGTATTTGTTCCATAATGCTGACTTTTTGATTGTCAGAATATAGATGCTACGGATCAGGAAAAATAGAAATAGCAAGGTGAATACGATGATGAGTATGGTGCCGGCATGCCATAAGTATTTTGATGTAGGCGGTTGCCAAAACGGTAAGATCAATTCGATAAAAACATACCAGATTACGGGTACAAGCAATGCGTATAAGAAACTTAACCAGGGTTTAAGGTCTTCTTTTTTGGGTGTAAAATAGATGACCAGGATAAACAAAGCGTAGGCCAGTGTCGGCATTAAAAATGTGCCTAAGTACATCATGAGGTTCCCGGGGATCATCCATGAAGGCAGGGAAAAGGGAATGATGCTGTCAATATGATAACCATACAGATAGATGAACGGAATGTAGATAAGCAGGGCGGCCAGGCCATAAATGACGGATACGTTTTTCTTTTTTACTGTCAGATAAAGTGCATAAAGAAAATTTAAGATTCCTAAAACCCCCAAAGTCCCGCCAAAGATTTTCCATAACCGGATGCTTTCAGGTTCCAGCAGGCTTTTGATAATATTATACTGCGAAATGTAGAGAAAGAATAAGAGGATAATCGGGATGGTGTTGATGAGAAACAACCATTTAGGATTCATTAATTTTTTCATATTTCCGGGCTAAGATTTTTTCTGTTATCAAATATATGATGATCAAAAATGACAAATAGGTGATCACGCCTATGGTTTGATGAACGATTTCTTGTTTAACGTTTAACATTTTATGAATCGTATGTTGAAAGTTTGCTGAGGCTATTATCCGGAAGGAGTTAACAAAAACTGTGATAACCAGACTAAAGGCAAGTGTGAGGGGGAGTAGCAGCCATTTAAAATGTGGCTTTTTCACATATTTTAACACTAATACGTAAACCATTAGAAAGTTAATCAGCATAAAGTTGTAACCTGCACATGATTTGTCGATCAGGATGTTAAACTTTTCATGATAAAACCCGGTGTCTGGCGAATATGCTGATTCTGAGGCAGTCATAATGCTGAATATGGCATTGGTTGGCTTTAATAATACGAATAAAACCTGGTTATCAGCCCAAGCGAACCAGAATTTCAGGCTGATCAAAAGGCCAAAAGCAAGAAAATAAAATGGCAGGTTTTTAGTTTTCATTCATCCAACTGGCAAATGCTTTTAATTTATCTTCATTATCTGTCAGCCATTGTTGTGCTTTTTCATTGCCCGACTGGCTGATGTAATAGGCCCCAGGCATTGTTTTGCCGGTATTCGATCTGGAAAATATCACCCGTTTTAAAATCATAGACTTCTCCGTTCGTCAGGGAGATTTGCGCTAATGCTGTCACTGAAAAGAATGTTACGGCAATGAGGATAAAAGTTTTCATCTGTCTAAATTTTATTAAATAGGTACGATGTTTAC
>JAWOBQ010000304.1:0-4064 GCA_046484255.1 Bacteroidales bacterium
TGAAGGGAAAACAAATAACTGTTTTCCAAATAACTATTTTTTTATTTGAAAGGAGATTGATTATGCAAGTAGGAAGAAAAATTAAGTTTTTTGTAGTAACTTTAATGTTTTTGTTTGCGTCCGTGTTACCGGTGTCATCTGCCACTTATGATATCTTTGTAAATCCAGAAGATGATATCGTGGGCGGTAAAGCCAGGTATGGTTTTTCTTATGGATGGGAAACTTTATCAGATAATGCTTCAGCAGATCCAAATGAAGTATTGCATTGGTATGAATCTTGGAGTGCAAGTGGTGAAAGTCTGGATAACCAGCGAAGTTAGCATTTCAGGAGCACTTAAAAACTCCTGGCACTGCTCCATACTCATGTAAACTGTAGATTTGCTTAATTCATCTGCCGGAAAATCGACGATCCCTTTGATCGGAAAAAGCCCGGCCGAAGTCATCATGCGGTAGCCCTGACCGGTAAGGGTCAGTGTGTCTCCGGTTTGTAATCCCAGGTTTTCTGCGAGCATCCGCCCAATCAAAACTCCTTCATCCCCGCTTTTAAGATATTCTCCCTTTTTCAGGTAATCCAGAATATTGGTCACATCTTTTTCTTTTCCAGGATCAATACCCACAATAGAAGAAACTTTGGTAGCATCTTTATGCGAAGCTAAAGCAAAATACTCCAGACGAGGTGCCATATGGGTAATACGTTCATCCCTATGGAAAGCCTGTAGTAAGGAATCGCCGGGTTTTATCGTATGTTCCAGGGTTTTCTCTTCCCAGTAATCCGGATGTTGAAGTTGTGCATAGCCTGTATAAAACTGTACGATCCGTTCGATGTTGCCATCATAAGTCCCTTCCTGCATGGAACCCATAAATATAGCAAAAACAACACCAAAGAGTACCGACGCAGCAGTTATCAGTGTCCTTCGCTTATTACGCCAAAGATTACGCCATGCAAATATCAAATACATCTTCATATGTTTAAATTGTTGTTCTGTGTTCTTTGTTCTTTATTCCCCGTCAAAAGCTTCGGCATGGAGGTTCATATATTTATTGTTTTTAGATTGATCATAATTGAGTTGGATTGAGGCAAGCATCAGCGAAGTCTTTTCATCTGCTGTTGAGAGAAAAAGTTTTCCTTCAGCGCTACATTAAAATCCATTTCAACAAATTCCAGTATGGTTTTATGGCCAGGCTTGTCGGTAGGGCTGATGGTCATTTTGGCCGGAAGCTCCCGGTCTCCCAGTGTTTTAATGTCTGAACCTTCCATCGTTTGTACCAGCTCATCAAATTCATCGTAATATTTTGCCCGGAGTTGATAATACTCATCTTTTGATATCCAGAGTACAATTTTACCCCAAACAACAGCAGCCTCTTCTTTAGGAGTAAGCTCTATTTTATGACATTCATAGCCATTTATGTTTTCACTTCCAATGAGCTTTTTATTATAATCCTTTACAATGGATGATTCCTTCATCAGGTCGTCATTGGTAAAATCAGACCCCATCCAGGATTGCATCATCATGCTGGGGGGAATTTTTACCATCCGTTCAATAGAAGGCATCCAGTTCCACATTTCATTTTCCCGCATCAGAAATGCCTGACCTTTTTCTTTAGCGGGAGCTGTGATCAAAACCATATAATAATCACTTCCCAACGACCAACTTTTCATTTCTATCGTTCTGCTCCAATCCGGCCTTACGATCGTCATGCGCATTTTCCCACGGCTGGATTCCCCCCGAAACTTTTCATCGGATTTCTTAACGATTGCATCAGCATCCTGAGACCGTAACGGAAAACTGATGAATAGCAACAGTATCAGAATAGCTGTGCTTCGTATTACATTGTTTTTCATATGTTTAAATTTTAACAAAATGCTTATTTTCAAATCTTTATGTTTTTTTCTTTTGGTCTGTGCAAAAGTTTTTTTAGGCTTTTTTGTTGAATCGTTGATCCGTTGAATCGTTTACCGGTGTTATTTGAATTCGCTTTGTCCACTTCGTCTCTTCGTCTCTTCGTTCTCTTAAGTCGCTTAAGTCGCTTCCTCGCTTCGTTCGTTCAGCATCAACGTATTAATATATTGTTTTTCAGCGGCTTTTAGGATGAAGCAAAGCTTATTTTCAGCAAAGTCATCCCATAGGGAGTGCGGCAATAATCCCCGGTAAACCGGCAGTAATCCTATTTGACTCATCTCATTTATCATTTAAATAACAGAATTGTGTTAATATTCTTTCCTTCATATCTTCCAAAGGATACTGCTCGGGAGATACAATGTACTGTATGGTAACACCTTTTAATACAGAGACAAAGTATACCGTTTCTTTCATAGGATCATTGACTCCCTGCCGCCGGAAATAATCAACCAGCATCTCCAAAATATTTTCCGATTTTTGTGGAATATTATGGGTTATCACTTCCAGTATTTGAGGATTAAAAGCAAAACTTAAATATAATCTCCAAAAATGAATGTTTTCTTTTATCATTTGAAATGTGCCATTGATAAAATCCTTCAACTCTTTCTCTTCCAAAACTCCATCACTATTCAAATCAAAATATTGATAAACATTTTTTGAAGCATTTTTCACCACTTTGGCTAAAAGATCTTCTTTACTGTTAAAGTAATTATATACCAATCCTTTCGATATACCGGCTTTTTTGGCAATCTTAGCTATGGAAGTGGAATGATATCCTTCCGTAGCAAACAGATGTAATGCCATATCCAGAATTTCCGCTTTGCGATTATTCCGCATCTGTTTAAACTGCTGCTCTGTTTTAGGCATATCTATATATAAAATATTTATGACTGAACGGTTGGTCAAAGATAAAGCATTTTTCAAATACGTGTCAAGAAAAAAATAAATTTTTCATCTTTTTTTTTTTGATACCAATAATGAGTCCGGTCTAAAAACACTAAATTTATCACAGCCGCTGAAAATCAAATGTGACCTTTTTAGACCGGACTCAATAATGCTTTGATCGTGATTGGCATGACAACAAATAGATCCAAACAGGCATAAAATATCATTGTTCCACAAATCCGCGTCAACAGCCACAGGGGCGAAACTAATGCCTGCTTGCACTAACCGTAATCGAAAAAATCCCTTTGTGTTCGTTGGTAAAATCTTTACGTTCATTTTCCGGCACGTACTTTTTTAGTGTTTTCTCCGGAAGTTCAATTCGTTTTTGTTTATGTACCTTTATATTATTAAAACCGGTCTGGCGAATGATTTCCAAATATTCCTCCATTTGTAAAGCGCCGGCTATGCAGTTGGTATACATTTCAGCATCTTCACGCAAATTTTCCGGTAAGTCCCCTTTGATCACTACATCGGATACGCAAAAATGCCCTCCGGATTTCAGAACACGTTTTATTTCAGCAAAAGCTCTTGTTTTCTCCGGTACAAGATTCAATACGCAATTGGATATAACTACATCAAACTGATGAGCTTCAAAAGGCATCTCTTCAATATCCCCGGCAAGAAACCTTACATTTTTTAGCCCCAGTTTTTGACTATTCTGCCGGGCTTTCATAACCATTTCCTCCGAGAAATCAAGACCGGTAACTTCTCCTGTGTCACCGATAATAGATCTTACGACAAAGCAGTCATTACCTGCACCGCTTCCCAGATCGAGCACATGTTGTCCTGTTTGGAGTCCGGCATATTCCGTGGGAACGCCGCATCCTAATCCCAGGTCGGCATCCGGCTGATAGCCCTGAAGGTTTTGATACTCATCGCCAATCATGTTAATTTCCAGATTGTCCCCACAGCAACTTGATGGTCCGCAACAAGATGATTGTGTTGGTTTTCCACTTTGCCGGGCAATTTGCGAATATTTCTCTTTTACGAAATTCTTTATGCTTTGTGTACTCATAATTCTGGTTTTATTTTATTGATGTATAATTTATAAAAAGTCGTTTCAATTTCATCGCGAACCCGCCGGAATTCACTCCGGATAAACTCTTCAGACCCGCTAGCGTGAGATGGGTCTTCAAAGCCAATATGCATTCTGTGATTTACTTTTCCTAAAAATACAGGACATTTTTCATTGGCATCATCGCAAACTGTAATCACATA
>JAWOBQ010000062.1:0-5013 GCA_046484255.1 Bacteroidales bacterium
TGGCGGCTGATATATATCCCAGTATGCCGGCCTGATCACCAAAGTATTGGATCAGTGTCTTTTCAGGAATAAAGTGCATAGCAATGCTGACCAGAATAATGACGCTAAGAAGCGTCGGGAGAAGCTTGAGAAATTGCATGCCTCCCCTCTTTAGTCCTTCAAATGTTTTCTGTTTATTGATGATAAATGAGATCAACAGCAAAACGCCGGTTATGATAAACAATATGATCATTAATTCTTTAGTTGGTGTAAGTGAAATTCTTTTGGTTTACCGGAGACTTTAACCTCTTTTTATTCACAAACATTTAAGAATTCAAAAATAACGAAATCTGGGAGAAATAATCTTTTTGTGTTATATATGGCCCATAAAAAAATATGGAATATTGTCCCCGGCCATCTTATAATAGTATTACTGGCTTAAGGGAAAACAAGTTATAGAGCGACACTATTCAGTGTCCGGCATTTTTTGGGGAGGAGTTAGGTTGTGCTTCACAAAATTTCAGAAATTAACTACTTTGTCACTATCCACGACCCAGTTTGTAAACTCCGGCATGCTGCTAATTTCTGTGCCTTCAATCAGGGGAACATCTTTCAGGCCTCTTGCATCAGCGCAGGAACCGCAGATCTTAACTTTTGCTCCTTTCTTAATCGCTAATTTTAGCATTCTTTCGATATTGTAATAACCGTTCGGAGTTTTCTGATTTGCTATTGCGCACGAGGCCGCATCAGCCATTAGAAAGATCCTAACTTCAATGTCTTGATGGTCTTTTCCTGTTTGATTGGCCAACCGTAGTGCATTGTAAGCTTTTTCCGTTCCGTAGGGAGCGTCATTGATAATAATTAATACTTTCATAAATTGCTATGTTTTTAACTGTTTAAAACTTATATCACGCAATATGCATTATGCTATACGCGCCATTTGGCTGCTTCCGATAGTTGCCGGATGTTTTTCGCATTTAATCATTTCCCTGTGTGTCGAAAATTCCGGCAGGGGAGTTTCATACATGCAAACGAAGATTATATACGGGATAACATTTTAGGGCTGGAAATTGTTGGTGTCCGTTTTTTTCTAAATCAGACATTTTGATATTATTATAAGCGGTTGGTTCAACCCCCCAAATGTATTACTCCCGCTACAAATCAACAGTTTCTTTTTAGACCGGACTCTTACAATTAAAAATTATAAAACCAACTGCATTTGAACATTTAACATATAGTGGATAGTGTTGCCATCATCTTTTGTATACGCAGTTCCGTTTACTGATAAACGTGAGAGTCCGCTCAACAGGTAATTGGTTCCGAGAGTTACTCCCTGATAGATATTTTCACGGGCATGGGGTTTAAGGTAATCATATCTTCCAATCGCTTCCCATTTATCTGCGATTTTGTAATTGCTTAGAAGATAACCACCTGCAGAGTGTTTCCAGGACTCCGGGACAATTTCCTGATCATGGAGAATGATCTCACCCCTTAAGTGAAGTGGATTGTTCTTGTATTCAACGTGTGCTGCCCATCTTTGCTGCGAAAGACGGCCTGTAGTATCTTTTAAAGTGCCAAGATGCCCGGAGAATCCGGATATTAATCCCTCCGTTAACGTAAAGTCGAGACGGCCTAAAACATCTTTTTGATCAAGCTTTTCGGTTACATTTGCCCCGTTTCCATTTACAACGGCTACTGAATAATTTACAAAGGAATGCTTCCCATAAGCCATCATACCAATATCTCTGAACATTCGAAACCTGTTCATCCTTCGGGTAGAAAAGGCCCTTTCAATAGCGGGGTTCTTGATAATAGCTTCAGGGCCTTCCAGTCCAAAAGGCACAAGAAACTGGCCGATGCGCAAGTTAAAAAGGGGATGAATTGTGAACCCGGCAAATGCATTTACTAAAGCCGGTGTATTCTCAGGGGGTTCAACAGCTCCGGCGATTAAGCTTAGCCGGATGTTTTTACTTATATTCCCTGTAAATCCGAATCTGGCCCGGTGGATTGAAAAACCGGAGGGATTGTCTGCTTTGTCATCAGCGCTGAAATGGGTCTGTAAAAAGCCTGCCGGTTGAAAATCCGGATATGAAGATTGATCCGAACTATCAGAAGGTTCCACGTCATTTTGTGCCCATGACGGCTGGATGATTAGTACGAGAAGCACGAACATAAAAATGTTTGTTAACCTTTTGCGTCCGGTATAACTGTGTCTGTAATTTTTTTTAGTTGGCATAATGTATATAGTTTTTGCTTGTGAAAATCTTGATTGTGGAGGCTGCTGTCGAGTGCTGACGGTTTGTATCATGGGTTCGTACACGCCGCTTACAGGGCTGCTCAGCTCATTGGCCGGGCCTATATCGCCAGTTTTTCCTCTATGAATCATAATTGATTGCATTTTATTTGTTTTGTTTGATAGAGCGTGCGGATTTCCGTTGCCTTAATTTCCATTCCGGGTAGCCTTCATGAAGCCTCCTGGCTTTGAAACCTTTTTCCCAAAGGGCCTTAACTGCTTTATCGGATAAGGTACAAAACGGTCCCCGGCAATAGGCGATGATCTCCGTGTTTCCGGGAAGATGCTCCAGGTATTTTAACAGCTCGTTGACAGGCACCGATCTGGCCTGGGGAATATGGCCAAATTCATATTCTATATGCGGGCGTACATCAATGAGCTGAACATCATCGCTTTGTAATTTTTCCTCGAGCTCTTCCAAACTTACTGCCTCCGAGCTTTTATGTTCTTCCCTTTGTTTGTTGAGTATTCTATCTAGTTCGGCAATCTCCCGGATACCATATTGCAATAGGTGCTGGTAACAGGAGAGAAATTCATTGCCGGCTATTGAATAATAAACGTAACGCCCTTGTTTCCTTGACTTTACTATATTGTTGTTTTTAAGAACCTGCAAATGCTGCGATGCATTGGCAAAGGTTATATCCATAGCATTTACCAAACCTTCCACACTTTTTTCTCCCTGCGAAAGCATTTCGATGATCTCCAGGCGGAGAGGATTGGACAAGGCTTTCATGAGCTTTGAAAGCCCTTCGTACAAATTGTTTTTGGTTTCCTTATCTGGCATATTTTTTTTAGTTTTCCGGTAACAAATGTTGAGTCCGGTCTAATAACACTAAATGTATCCCAGCCGCTAAAAATCAGCTTTACCCCATCCCTAAAGGGAGGCTGATTTTCAGCGGCTTCACCCTTTAGGGGTCGGGGGAAAAGCCGGTGAAAATCAAATGTGACCTTTTTAGACCGGACTCAATGTTGTTCAATGAATGCAGTAAAAATGTATGGGAGATTCTACCTTGTTTTGATGAATCCCCTGTTTGAGCGTCTGTATATGGAGTATAATTTCTTCCCTGTCCCCGGTTTAATAAAGCTTTTATGGTTGTGCTGTATCCTGATCCTTCTGATACGGGTAGATTGGGTAAAGCTTTCTCCGCCTGGGTCTGAATGTTTGATTCCTTACGAATAGTGATTCCGGTCTAAAAAGGGTATTTTTGATTTTTAGCGGCTGTAATAAATTTTGAGTTTTTAGATCAGACTCAATAGTGTAAAAAACTACAAATAAACCGTATGACAGAGCTGTATTTTTATGTTTTCATGTCAGTATATTTTAGGGATAACGAATATTTATTTTGCTGCTGCAAATATACTACAATTATTCAATTGTTCAATAGAATTATTGAATAATAATTTTTTTATTAAAGATAAGTTGAATTACAGCGAATTATATTGATTTAAATAATTAGGTTGGGCAAATCATATCCTGTCGCCGGTCTCCCATTACGATTTCCCGAGCGCAGAAGGGGTGACCGGTGGTACAGGTTTCAGTTGTGGAACGGATAATATGATCAGCGTTCAAATGATTCGTCCTGAAATTTGTTTACTTTTTAGTAAACTTATTTCAGGACAAGGCACTTTTGAATTATTTCTTTTTTTTAATCCATCGTATCAGCGCATAGAAAACCGGGATCAAAGAAGATGCGCTGGCAATGAGAAAGACGGTTTTTAAGTCTGAAAAACTAAGAATTTGTCCGAAAAGAGGAGGAGAAACGGATTGGCCCAGATAAATTGTCATTGAAAAAACCGATACGACACCTGCTCTCAGGTTTGGCGGGGCTTGTTCCGTAACTGCTGTTGTCAGGGTTGGCATAATCAGTGAAGCTCCAATACCCCATAAAACAAGGTACAACAAAAGCTCAACGATTTGACCGGCAAAAGCGACTAAAAGGAGAGAAAGTCCTAAAAAGACAAAGCCTACCAACACGATCAGGTGGTCGTTGAACATCCCTTTAAGTTTGCCGGTTTGAGTGGCAAAGATCCCGGATGTTCCTGCTGCCACGGATATGGCAAGGCCACTGTAAACGGTGGATAAACCAAATTTGTCTGTGATGATCATGGGCATATAAACGACCAAAGAATATAGCAATACGAATATCATGAAGTTGTTAAAAAAGATCCATAAGGTCTTGGGGTAGCGGATAACCGTACTCGCCGCTTTGAAGTAATCCTGCAGCTTGCTGTTGTTTTTATACTCCGGAATGTCAAGTTTTAAGATTACCAAAATACCAACTACTATTGCCAGGGAGTAGATCAGGAACGGGAAAAACCAGGAGATAGCAGCCAAAGCCCCGGCCAGGAATGGCGCAGTGGCATTGATAAAGTTTTGGGCCGTAGTGCGATAACCCATGGCCCGTGCCAATTTCCGACCGGAAAAAAGATCACCGATCAGAGTCACGGCCAGATTCATGATCCCGGCTACGGCAATCCCCTGAATGGCTCTGAGAACAAGAACTAACCAAAATTCACGGGTGATAGCAATGGCCGAGCCTGTAATGCCAAAAGCGAGCAAGGAGGGAATAAGTATTTTCCGCCTTCCGTACCGGTCGGCCATTACGCCAAGAATAGGAGTGAAGATCAAAGCAAAAATGGTGTAAATACTTAATACTAATCCAATGGTAGACTTGCTGACATTCAGCGGGCCTGTCATGGCCGGAAGAATAGGCCCTACAATGCTGCCTCCCATAACGCCC